>NZ_CP149803.1:3650000-3749562 GCF_037943105.1 Pseudomonas sp. TMP9 | reverse complement strand
GGCCGTAAGCGTCTCGCCGTCTAAATTCCGGTCCTGTGGTGAGTCAAGACTTCAGTCGGGAAAAGCGTCTGCTAACCCCCCGACAATTCAAGGCAGTCTTCGACTCCCCTAGCGGTAAAGCGCCGGGCAAAAATGTCCTACTGCTAGCGCGAGACAACCAGCTTGATCACCCCCGTCTGGGCTTGGTGATCGGCAAGAAGAGCGTCAAGCTCTCCGTCGAACGTAATCGCTTAAAACGCCAGATTCGCGAATCATTCCGCCTGAACCAAGACAACTTGGTCGGGTGGGATATCGTTGTAGTTGCGCGCAAAGGCCTCGGTGATCTGGAGAACGTCGAACTGGCACGCCAGTTTGGCAAGCTCTGGAAACGCCTTGAACGCAGTAAGCCAAGCCCGGAAGCTCCTGCAATACCCAGGGCGAACGACAGTCCCCATGCGTAAACTGGTTTTGCTGCCAATCCGGTTTTACCGCTACGCCATCAGCCCCTTGATGGCCAGCCACTGTCGTTTTTACCCAAGCTGTTCTTGCTACGCGCTTGAGGCCATTGAACATCATGGTGCCTTGCGCGGTGGCTGGCTGACTGTGCGTCGGCTGGGCCGCTGCCACCCCTGGAATCACGGTGGCTACGACCCGGTTCCCCCCGCGAAAACCTCCCGTTCCTCTTCGATGGCCGAATAATCATGGATATTCAACGCTCGATCCTGATCGTCGCCCTGGCAATCGTGTCCTATATGATGGTTCTCCAGTGGAACCAGGATTACGGTCAAGCTGCCCTGCCGACAGAAATTGCCGCGACCAGCAGTACCGTGCCTGGGTTACCGGATACCACTGCTACGACCGCTTCCCCAGCGAGTAACGACGATATCCCGAGCGCCACATCTGCTGTTGAACCGAGCGCCATCAGTGCCGCCCCGGTAGCAGCCAGTGATGAGTTGATTCGGGTCAAAACTGATGTACTCGAATTGGCAATTGACCCGCGTGGTGGTGACGTCGTGCAACTGCGCTTGCCGCAGTACCCACGCCGACAGGATCGTCCTGACGTGCCGTTCCAGCTGTTCGACAATGGCGGTGAACGCACCTATTTGGCACAGAGTGGTTTGATCGGCGTCAATGCACCGGACAAATCAAGCGGTCGTGCCCTGTGGAGCAGTGCGCAACAGCGCTATGAATTAGCTGACGGCCAAGATCAACTTCAAGTTGACCTCACACTCAGCGAAGACGGCATCAACTACATCAAGCGCTTCACCTTCAAACGTGGCCTCAATGCTGAGTGTTCAGCTAAAGAGCAGCAGCAGAAGAAACCGGGTTGCGTGGATCCGTCGTCCTACCAGTTAACGGTCAGCTACCTGATCGATAACCAGAGCACTGCAACCTGGACCGGCAACATGTTTGCCCAGCTCAAGCGTGATGGCAGCGGCGATCCGTCCTCCACCACGGCGACTGGCACGGCGACCTACCTCGGTGGTGCGCTGTGGACAAGCGAAGAGCCGTATAAAAAAGTGTCGATGAAAGACATCGATAAACAAGCCTTCAAAGAAACTGTTCAAGGAGGCTGGGTTGCCTGGCTACAGCATTACTTCGTCACTGCCTGGATTCCAAGCAAAGACAGCACTAACCAAGTTCAGACCCGAAAAGACAGTCAAGGCAACTACATTGTCGGCTTTACCGGCCCGGCCATTCAGGTTGCTGCCGGCGCTCAGGGTGAAACCAGTGCAATTTTGTATGCCGGCCCGAAGCTACAAGGCCACCTGAAGACCCTATCCCCAGGTCTTGAGTTGACAGTTGATTACGGGATTTTGTGGTTCCTTGCGCAGCCTATTTTCTGGCTGCTGGAACATATCCATAGCCTGCTCGGTAACTGGGGCTGGTCGATCATCATGTTGACGGTGATCATCAAGCTGATCTTTTTCCCGTTGTCCGCCGCCAGCTACAAATCTATGGCCCGCATGCGCGCCGTAGCGCCTAAGTTGGCAGCGCTGAAAGAGCAGTTTGGCGAAGATCGCCAGAAAATGTCGCAGGCGATGATGGAGCTGTACAAAAAAGAGAAGATCAATCCCCTAGGTGGTTGCTTACCGATTTTGGTGCAGATGCCCGTGTTCCTCGCGCTTTACTGGACCTTGCTGGAAAGCGTAGAAATGCGCCAAGCGCCTTGGTTGCTGTGGATAACCGATCTGGCGATTAAAGATCCGTACTTCATCCTGCCGATCATCATGGGCGCCACCATGTTTATTCAGCAGCAGCTCAACCCAACACCGCCAGACCCGATGCAAGCTAAAGTGCTGAAGATGATGCCAATCATCTTTACCTTCTTCTTCCTCTGGTTCCCGGCTGGTCTGGTGCTGTACTGGGTGGTCAACAACGTCTTGTCCATCGCTCAGCAGTGGTACATTACGCGCAAGATTGAAGCCGCCGCCAGAGCCGCAGACGCTTAGGCAGTGATAGCTTCTACGCTGTAACAAACGCCCCTTTTCAGGGGCGTTTTGCTATGCCGCATTCAGGAGAACCGTATGCCAACCGTGACTGAAACCATTGCCGCTGTCGCCACCGCCCAAGGGCGCGGTGGTGTGGGGATCGTGCGTGTTTCCGGGCCTCTGGCAAATCAACTAGCACAAGCTATTTGCCAGCGTCGGTTAAAACCGCGTTACGCCCACTACGGACCGTTCTTTGCGGATGCCGAACAGGTCATCGATGAAGGCCTGGCGCTGTACTTCCCGGGGCCTAATTCTTTTACCGGTGAAGATGTGCTGGAATTGCAGGGCCACGGTGGGCCGGTGGTGCTCGATTTACTGCTGCGCCGCTGTGTACAACTGGGCGCCCGTTTAGCCCGACCGGGTGAATTCAGCGAGCGTGCGTTCCTCAATGACAAACTCGACCTGGCCCAAGCCGAGGCTATTGCCGATCTGATCGAAGCCAGCTCTGAGCAGGCCGCGCGCAATGCCTTGCGCTCGCTGCAGGGAGAATTTTCACGGCGCGTGCATGGCCTGACAGAACGTCTGATTAGCCTGCGGATCTATGTCGAAGCGGCCATCGACTTCCCGGAAGAAGAAATCGACTTTCTCGCGGATGGCCATGTTCTGAGTCTGCTTAATGGCGTTCGCGACGACTTGGCAGGCGTTATACGCGAAGCTGGGCAAGGTGCTTTGTTACGCGATGGCATGACCGTGGTGATAGCAGGTCGACCCAACGCCGGTAAGTCCAGCTTGCTCAATGCGTTGGCCGGTCGTGAAGCGGCCATCGTCACTGAGATCGCCGGCACTACGCGTGATGTACTGCGCGAGCATATCCACATAGACGGTATGCCACTGCACGTGGTCGATACCGCTGGCTTGCGTAATACCGATGATCAGGTTGAGCGTATCGGTGTGCAACGTGCGCTAAAAGCCATTGCAGAGGCGGATCGCATATTGCTGGTGGTGGATGCAACAGCGCCAGAAGCTGACGATCCTTTTGCCCTGTGGCCTGAGTTTCTTGATCTGCGTCCTGACCCGGCTAACGTCACCCTGATCCGCAACAAGGCAGACCTATCTGGTGAGTCGGTGATGCTGGAAGTGTGCAATGACCGCCACGTCACCATCAGCCTGTCAGCAAAATCCACTGAGGGCCTGGACCTACTGCGCGAACATCTAAAAGCCTGCATGGGCTATGAGCAGACCTCAGAGAGCAGCTTTAGCGCTCGTAGGCGTCACCTAGAGGCGCTGCAACAAGCCTCCACCCATCTCGAACATGGTCATGCACAGCTGACCCTAGCAGGGGCTGGTGAATTGCTCGCTGAAGACCTACGCATGGCTCAGCAAGCACTGGGCGAAATTACCGGAGCATTCAGCTCCGATGACCTGTTAGGTCGGATCTTCTCCAGCTTCTGTATCGGTAAATGACCGGTGTATGGGTTAGCGGTCAGAGCATTGAGCGTCTATTCAGTACAAATCTCACGTGCTGCGACACCCATCAATGTGCGATGAGTGTCGCGGCGCATTGAAACTTCCCCTGTCTTCAACATTTTCTCCCCGCGCCTGACCAATCCTACGTTTTGATATCTAACTTATGTCGTTCAGGCAGGTATCTGCCTGGGCGAAAAGCAGCTCGTCCACCTACATATATATCCACCTAAGCTCTGTGGAAAACCCAGCCTAAACCCTGCCCATAACCCGGTGATAAAACGGAGGATAACCACCCTTGTGGATAACTATCAGTTTAATCCACAGCTTGCGTACGGCAACTGAACAGGCAGATGGCAGGATTAGCACAGAGTTTTAAAACGCTACAGGCTCCGAATATAGTGGCTTGTAGCAATCTATCCACAGAAAGGTGCTGACACAGTAGTAATCATAAAAATAAAGATCTTTAAAGATTCTCTCTTTTAATCTTTGTTAACCAAAATACATAAAAGGCTTAAAAGCAGGCTGGCTATTTTTTGTGCAAAAGGCTTCTTTCACACCAGCTAACTCCCTATACTTGCCGCCTTTCCCGCTTTTCAACCCAAAAAGCCCCCCATTTCTCAACAGGCACGAGGTGCGTGGTGGATTTCCCTTCCCGTTTTCAGGTGATTGTCATCGGCGGCGGTCATGCCGGTACCGAAGCTGCATTGGCAGCTGCACGCATGGGGGTAAAAACCCTGCTGCTAACGCACAACGTGGAAACGCTGGGGCAAATGAGTTGCAACCCAGCGATTGGCGGGATCGGCAAAAGCCACTTGGTAAAAGAAATCGACGCGCTGGGCGGCGTGATGGCTGCAGCCACCGACAGAGGCGGTATCCAATTTCGTGTACTGAACAGCCGCAAAGGCCCAGCAGTCCGCGCCACTCGCGCCCAAGCTGATCGCGTGCTGTACAAAGCCGCGATACGCGAGACGTTGGAAAACCAAGCCAACCTGTGGATATTTCAACAAGCGGCTGATGATCTGATCGTCGAAAACGAGGAGGTCAAAGGCGTAGTCACCCAAATGGGTCTGCGTTTCCTCGCAGATTCTGTTGTGTTGACCACAGGCACCTTCCTCGGCGGACTTATCCACATAGGCATGCAGAACTACTCAGGGGGCCGTGCGGGTGATCCACCTTCAATCGCACTTGCACACCGATTACGAGAGTTACCACTGCGCGTCGGTCGTCTGAAAACCGGCACGCCGCCACGCATTGACGGCCGGTCTGTGGATTTTTCGCTAATGACCGAGCAGCCGGGCGATACGCCAACGCCGCTGATGTCTTTCCTCGGCCGCGCCGAGCAACAACCTCGTCAAATCAGTTGTTGGATCACCCACACTAACGCGCGAACCCATGAAATTATTGCTGCCAACCTTGATCGATCGCCGATGTATTCAGGCGTGATCGAAGGTGTCGGCCCGCGTTACTGCCCATCGATTGAAGATAAGATCCATCGTTTTGCAGACAAAGACAGCCATCAGGTATTTATCGAGCCAGAAGGCCTGAATACCCACGAACTGTACCCCAATGGCATTTCCACTTCGTTGCCGTTTGATGTGCAGTTACAACTGGTACGCAGCATTCGCGGGATGGAAAACGCCCACATCGTTCGACCTGGCTATGCCATCGAATACGACTACTTCGACCCCCGCGACCTCAAGTACAGCCTAGAAACCAAGGTGATAGCCGGGCTGTTTTTCGCCGGGCAGATCAACGGCACCACAGGCTACGAAGAAGCTGGCGCCCAAGGTTTACTGGCGGGTTGTAACGCCGCATTGCGCGCCCAAGGCAAAGACGGCTGGTGCCCGCGCCGCGATGAAGCCTATATCGGCGTGCTGGTGGACGACCTGATTACCCTGGGCACCCAAGAGCCGTATCGCATGTTCACTTCGCGGGCCGAATACCGCTTGATCCTGCGCGAAGACAACGCCGACCTGCGCTTGACCGAGAAAGGGCGTGAGCTGGGTTTAGTCGATGACGTGCGTTGGGCCGCTTTTGAAATCAAGCGCGAAGCCATCGTGCAAGAAGAACAGCGCCTGAAAAATACGTGGGTACGCCCCGGCACAACTCAGGGTGATGCGATTGCCGCCCACTTCGGCACGCCCCTGACTCATGAATACAATCTGCTTAATTTGCTCGCCCGCCCCGAGATCGATTACGCCGGGTTAGTGGGTATTATCGGTGGCGGTGCGCCTGATACGCAGGTGGCCGAGCAAGTCGAGATCAAAACCAAATACGCCGGCTATATCGACCGCCAGCAGGATGAGATCGCCCGTTTGCGCGCCAGTGAAAACACCAAATTACCGATTGATATCGACTACTTCGGGATTTCTGGCTTGTCCAAGGAAATCCAGCACAAGCTCGGCAATACCCGACCGGAAACCTTGGGTCAGGCTTCTCGAGTTCCTGGGGTCACGCCTGCTGCGATTTCTTTGTTGCTGATTCACCTGAAAAAACGCACTGCCGGTCTGCAGTTGGAGCACAGCGCCTGATGTCCTCGGTCACCGCACGTCATGCCGAAGAACTGAGCCTGGGCGCTGTTGAGCTGGGTGTTGAACTCAGCCCACAGCAGCACGAACAGTTGCTGGCTTATCTGGCTCTGCTGATCAAGTGGAACAAGGCCTACAACCTCACCGCTGTGCGGGACCCGAATGAAATGGTTTCACGGCATCTGCTCGACAGCTTGTCCGTGGTGCCTTTCGTCGTCGAGGCTGGGGATAACTGGCTGGATGTCGGCAGTGGCGGCGGTATGCCGGGGATTCCCCTGGCCATTCTGTTTCCCGAGCGGCAGTTCACCCTACTGGACTCCAACGGCAAGAAGACTCGCTTCCTGACTCAGGTGAAGCTGGAGTTAAAACTGGCCAACCTAAACGTTATCCACAGCCGCGTAGAGGAATTCACCCCGGCTGAGCCATTCAGTGGGATTTGCTCACGGGCTTTCAGTTCATTGGAAGACTTCAGCAACTGGACCCGTCATCTGGGTGACATGCACACAGCGTGGCTGGCGATGAAAGGTGTTCACCCCAATGACGAGCTGCAGGCTTTGCCAGCGGACTTTCATCTCAGCGCCACCCATGTACTCAAGGTTCCTGGTTGCCAAGGTCAGCGCCATCTGCTGATACTGCGTCGCTCGGTTTAGGGAGAACGGCAGCATGGCTAAGGTATTCGCAATCGCTAACCAGAAAGGCGGTGTCGGCAAAACCACCACCTGCATCAACCTGGCCGCTTCGCTGGTGGCGACCAAACGCCGTGTATTGCTGATTGACCTTGACCCTCAAGGCAACGCGACCATGGGCAGCGGTGTGGATAAGCATGCGCTTGAACACTCGATTTACGACGTGCTGATTGGCGAGTGCAACCTAGTCGACGCCATGCAGTACTCAGAGCATGGCGGTTATCAGCTGCTCCCAGCCAACCGCGATCTAACCGCTGCCGAAGTCTCACTGTTGGAAATGAAAATGAAGGAAAGCCGCCTGCGTTATGCGTTGGCGCCGATCCGTGAGAATTACGATTACATTTTGATTGATTGCCCGCCGGCGCTGTCGATGCTGACCATCAACGCCCTCGTGGCAGCCGATGGTGTGATTATCCCGATGCAATGCGAGTACTACGCATTGGAAGGCTTGTCTGACTTGATCAACAGCATTCAGCGGATTGCCGAAATCCTCAATCCCAAGCTCAAAATCGAAGGGCTGCTGCGCACCATGTATGACCCACGCATGGGCCTGACTAACGATGTCAGTGCTCAGCTCAAACAACATTTTGGCGACAAGCTCTACGATGTGGTGATCCCGCGTAACGTCCGCTTAGCCGAAGCACCGAGCTACGGTATGCCGGCGCTGGTATATGACAAGCAATCGCGTGGCGCCATCGCCTACCTCGCGTTCGCGGGTGAACTGGTCCGTCGCCAGCGCGCCACTGCCCACACCGTAACCGCATAAGGAAATACCCATGGCTGTGAAAAAACGAGGATTGGGACGCGGTTTAGATGCCCTATTGGGCGGTACCAGCGTCAATGCCTTGCAGGAAGAGGCCGCACAGGCCGACAGCCGTGAACTGCAATACGTACCGCTTGATTTGATCCAGCGCGGCAAATACCAACCGCGCCGCGATATGGATGCGACCGCCTTGGAAGAACTGGCACTGTCGATCAAGGCCCACGGCGTCATGCAACCGATCGTGGTGCGACCAATTGGTGACGGGAGTTTTGAAATCGTCGCTGGTGAGCGTCGCTGGCGTGCCAGTCAGCAAGCGGGTCTGGATAAAATTCCCGCGATGGTTCGCGAGTTGCCAGATGAAGCCGCAATTGCCATGGCGCTGATTGAGAATATTCAACGTGAAGATCTCAACCCCATCGAAGAAGCCATGGCCCTGCAGCGGCTGCAGCAAGAGTTTCAGCTGACTCAACAGCAAGTAGCCGATGCAGTGGGTAAATCACGCGTCACCATCAGTAACTTGTTGCGCCTGATTGCCCTGCCGGAAGAAATCAAAACCTTGCTGTGCCACGGCGATCTGGAAATGGGCCACGCCCGCGCCCTGCTGGGTTTGCCCGCGGAACAGCAAACCGAAGGTGCGCGGCATGTTGTCGCACGAAGCCTTACGGTGCGCCAAACAGAAGCACTGGTGCGCCAGTGGCTGAACAGCAAAGAAAAGCCGGCAGCGGTGGTTAAAGCCGACCCGGACATTACCCGCCTGGAACAGCGCCTGGCTGAGCGACTAGGCTCACCGGTGCAGATCAAGCACGGGCAGAAAGGTAAAGGCCAGTTGGTGATCAGCTACAGCTCACTGGATGAACTGCAAGGCGTACTGGCCCACATTCGCTGAAACAATTGCCCATGTAGTAATGCGCACACCAGCACTACAGCACGGTTGATCGATATCAACGCTGCACCTATACTCGCCGCGCTGTTTTTGTGCTTCAAGTTAGTTATTTTTTGCAGCTTGAATCGGAGCGTTGCTGGCTTGGCTATTCGTAACAAGACGCCGTTCACTCAGCAACCTGGCTTTCCTGTTCTACTTTTACAGGCGGGTGTTGGCTTGCTGGTGAGCATGCTGTTTGTTATCAGCAAGGGCCAAACAGCAGGTTACTCTGCACTACTGGGCGGTTTGATCGCCCTGCTACCGAACGCGTTTTTTGCATACAAAGCCTTTCGTTATTTTGGTGCGCGTTCGACGAAAGACATTGTTCTGTCCATCTGGTCTGGAGCGATGGGTAAGTGGATTTTGACAGCAGTGCTATTTGCACTGGTGTTTGTGGGCATCAGGCAGTTGGATATGGCGGTGCTGTTCGTCGCGTACCTACTGGCCGTGGCGGCAGCCGCCAGCGCACCACTGCTGATAAAAAATTTCTGAAGCATTAGAGCGTTTGAGGCGTTTATGGCAAACACCCCGTCAGAGTACATCCAGCACCACCTGCAAAACCTTGTCTATGGCGAGCATCCGGAAAAAGGCTGGATACTGGCCCAAACTCCAGAAGATGTAGCGCAAATGGGCTTTTGGGCTGTCCATGTGGACACCTTGGGCTGGTCGATATTCATGGGTCTGATTTTCCTTGGATTGTTCCGCCTCGCGGCGACTAAGGCCACTACCGGTGTTCCCAGTGGTCTACAAAACGTCGCGGAAATGGCCATCGAATTCGTTCAAGGCATTGTCAAAGATACCTTCCACGGCCGTAACAATCTGGTTGCACCACTGGCACTGACCATCTTTGTGTGGGTGCTGCTGATGAACAGCTTGAAGTGGATTCCAGTGGATTACATCCCTGGGGTCGCCTCGCTGCTGGGCCTTGAATACTTCAAGATTGTGCCGACAGCGGACCCGAACGGTACGTTTGGCATTGCTCTGGGCGTGTTCATCTTGATTATCTTCTACAGCATTAAGGTAAAAGGTGCGGGTGGCTTCACCAAGGAGCTTGCGTTCACGCCGTTCAATCACTGGGCGCTGATCCCCTTCAACCTTTTTCTCGAAATCATTGGCCTGCTGACTAAGCCTTTGAGTTTGGCCCTGCGACTGTTCGGCAACATGTATGCCGGCGAAGTGGTGTTCATCCTGATCGCGTTGCTGCCCTTCTATCTGCAATTCGGGCTCAATGTGCCATGGGCGATCTTCCATATTCTGGTGATCCCGCTGCAGGCATTCATTTTCATGGTGCTGTCGGTGGTGTATCTGAGTGCTGCGCACGAAGACCATCATTAATAGCAATGTGATGCCAGTAACCTGTTCAACACTAAACCTTTAACTTCTGAAACTCTGGAGCTTTATTTATGGAACTCGTCTATATCGCTGCTTCCCTCATGATCGGTCTGGGCGCACTTGGCACTGGCATCGGTTTCGCACTGCTGGGCGGCAAGCTGTTGGAATCCACTGCTCGTCAACCTGAGCTGGCTCCGATGCTGCAAACCAAAACCTTCCTGATGGCCGGTCTGCTCGACGCCGTTCCGATGATCGGTGTTGGTATCGCGATGTACCTGATCTTCGTTGTTGCTCCGGCTGCTGGTGCTTAATCACTTTCCAGTGTGATGCGGGATTTGCCTGTGCGAATCCCCATGGCTGCGAAATTGACACCGCTCTAACGAGATAGCACGAGGTAAATCGCTGTGAACATAAACCTGACTTTGTTCGGTCAAACGATTTCCTTCGCTATTTTCGTCTGGTTTTGCATGAAGTTCGTATGGCCGCCGTTAACCAGCGCCATGCAAGAACGCCAGAAGAAAATCGCCGAAGGTCTGGACGCTGCAGGACGCGCTGAGCGTGATCTGCACCTTGCCCAGGAACGCGCGGCTAAATTACTGCGTGAAAGTAAAGAGCAGGCCAGCGCCATCATCGATCGTGCGAATAAAACCGCCAATGTGATCGTTGAAGAAGCCAAGACTCAGGCTCGCACCGAAGGTGAGAAACTGATTATCGGTGCTAAGGCCGAGATTGATCTGGAAGTGAACCGTGCCAAAGATCAACTGCGTGCCCAAGTAGCTGCATTGGCGCTAGTGGGTGCTGAGAAGATTCTTGAATCTTCGATTGATGGCGCAGCGCACAATGAATTGGTCGCAAAACTGGCCTCCCAACTCTAAGCGAGGCAAGCGATGATCAATACCATTACGCTTGGTCGGCCTTACGCCAAAGCCGCTTTTGAGTTTGCCAGTACCGCTGGCCAAGCTGATGCTTGGTTGGCGATGTTGTCGTTTTCCGCTGCCGCCGTGCAGACCCCGGAAGTGGCGCAACAACTGGGTAACCCAGCGCTGACCAGCGAGCAGAAGGTCAAAATGCTTGCCCAAATGTGCAGTGGTTATGTTGATGACACATTCATCAGCTTCCTCTCCACGCTGAGCAGCAACGACCGTCTGTCGCTACTTCCGGTCGTGCTTAAGCAATTCACCGTTTTGAAAGCTGAAGCTGAAAGTACCCTCGATGTTGAGGTGCAAACAGCCTTTGAGCTCACTGCGGAACAACTACAAACCTTGGCTGCCGCGCTTTCCAAGCGGCTTGCTCGGACTGTCCAACCCAAGCCGGTTGTCAATGCTGCCCTTATTGGCGGTTTGTTGATCCGCGCAGGTGACCTGGTCATCGACAGTTCGGTACGCGGCAAATTGAACAAGCTGGCCGAAGCGTTGAAATCCTGATTTGAGGGAACTGGCATGCAGCAACTGAATCCTTCCGAAATTAGCGAAATCATCAAGCAGCGCATTGGCGCGCTGGATGTGACCGCTCAAGCCCGTAATGAAGGCACCATCGTCAGTATTTCTGACGGTATCGTGCGCATTTACGGCCTCGCTGACGTGATGTACGGCGAGATGATTGAATTCCCTGGTGGCGTTTTTGGCATGGCACTGAACCTGGAGCAAGACTCCGTGGGTGCAGTTGTTTTGGGTGCTTACACCACCCTGGCTGAAGGCATGAGCGCCAAGTGCACCGGCCGTATCCTTGAGGTTCCGGTTGGTCCGGAATTGCTCGGTCGCGTTGTTGATGCATTGGGTAACCCGATTGATGGCAAAGGCCCAATCAACGCTCAAGCTACCGATGCCGTTGAGAAAGTTGCTCCGGGCGTGATCTGGCGTAAGTCGGTCGATCAGCCAGTGCAAACCGGTTACAAATCGGTCGATGCCATGATTCCGGTTGGCCGCGGCCAGCGTGAGCTGATCATCGGTGACCGTCAGATCGGTAAAACCGCTCTGGCCATCGACGCCATCATCAACCAGAAGAACAGCGGCATTAAGTGCGTCTACGTAGCCATTGGTCAGAAGCAGTCGACCATCGCTAACGTGGTGCGCAAGCTGGAAGAAAACGGCGCGTTGGCTAACACCATCGTCGTTGCGGCTTCCGCGTCCGAATCCGCTGCGCTGCAGTTCATTGCACCGTACGCCGGTTGCACCATGGGCGAATACTTCCGCGACCGCGGTGAAGACGCGCTGATCGTTTATGACGATCTGTCCAAGCAAGCCGTGGCTTACCGCCAGATTTCCCTGCTGCTGCGCCGTCCGCCAGGCCGTGAAGCCTACCCAGGCGACGTGTTCTATCTCCACAGCCGTCTGTTGGAGCGTGCATCACGCGTATCCGAAGAGTACGTAGAGAAGTTCACTAACGGCGCCGTTACCGGTAAAACTGGTTCGCTGACCGCTCTGCCGATCATCGAAACTCAGGGCGGTGACGTTTCCGCATTTGTTCCAACCAACGTGATCTCGATCACCGACGGTCAGATCTTCTTGGAATCGGCCATGTTCAACTCGGGCATCCGTCCTGCGGTGAACGCCGGTATTTCGGTATCCCGCGTAGGTGGTGCTGCCCAAACCAAGATCATCAAGAAGCTGTCCGGTGGTATTCGTACCGCTCTTGCTCAGTACCGTGAATTGGCTGCATTTGCCCAGTTCGCCTCTGACCTGGACGAAGCTACGCGTAAACAGCTTGAGCATGGTCAGCGCGTTACCGAGCTGATGAAGCAGAAGCAATATGCGCCGATGTCCATCGCCGACATGTCTGTGTCCCTGTATGCCGCCGAGCGTGGTTTTCTGCAGGACGTAGAAGTGAAGAAGGTAGGCACTTTTGAAGCAGCGCTGCTTGCCTACTTCAACCGTGATCACGCCGCTTTGATGGCGAAGATCAACGAGAAGGGTGACTTTAACGACGAGATCGATGCGGGCCTCAAAGCCGGTATCGAGAACTTCAAAGCCACCCAAACCTGGTAACCGCAGCGGGGGTTGATTAACCCCCGCCTGCTTGAACCAAAAGGTGTGAAATGGCAGGCGCAAAAGAGATTCGCAGTAAGATCGCGAGCATCAAAAGCACGCAGAAGATCACGAGCGCCATGGAGAAAGTGGCGGTCAGCAAGATGCGCAGGGCTCAATCGCGCATGGCTTCTGGTCGTCCCTATGCCGAGCGTATCCGTCAGGTTATTGGCCATTTAGCCAACGCCAACCCGGAGTACCGCCACCCATTTATGGTGGAGCGCGAAGTTAAGCGCATCGGTTATATCGTGGTTTCGAGTGACCGTGGTCTGTGTGGTGGTTTGAACACTAACCTGTTCAAGGCATTACTGAAAAATATGGCCGAATGGCGTGAAGCCAAGGTGCAAACAGATTTCTGCGTAGTGGGTGGCAAGGGCGCAAGCTTCTTCCGCAGCTACGGCGGTAATGTGGTTGCAGCAATTAGCAAATTGGGTGAAGAGCCTTCACTCAATGACCTGATCGGCAGTGTCAAAGTCATGCTTGACGCCTATGGCGACGGCCGCATTGATCGCCTTTATCTGGTGTCGAACAAATTCGTCAACACCATGACGCAAAGGCCGGAAGTGCAGCAATTGCTGCCGCTGGCCGCGACCGAAGAAGAAGGCATGCAAAAGGGGCTGTGGGATTATCTCTACGAGCCTGATGCGCAGTCACTGCTGGATAGCTTGATGGTTCGCTTTATCGAATCCCAGGTGTATCAGGCCGTACTGGAAAACAATGCGTGCGAACAGGCAGCCCGGATGATCGCCATGAAGAATGCCACCGACAACGCCGGTGACCTGATCAGTGGTTTGCAGCTGGTCTACAACAAGGCGCGTCAGGCAGCGATCACCCAGGAAATTTCGGAAATCGTCGGCGGCGCTGCCGCGGTTTAAGAACGGTTCAAATATTCGAGGAACCAAAGATGAGTAGCGGACGTATCGTTCAAATCATCGGCGCCGTTATCGACGTGGAATTTCCGCGTGATCAAGTGCCGAATATTTATGAAGCGCTGAAAGTAATTGGCGCTGAAACCACCCTCGAAGTTCAGCAGCAGCTGGGCGACGGCGTGGTCCGTACCATTGCGATGGGTTCGACCGAAGGCCTCAAGCGTGGCCTGAACGTCGATAGCACTGGCGCAGGCATCCAAGTGCCGGTCGGAGTGAAAACTCTGGGCCGTATTATGGATGTACTGGGCAACCCGATCGACGAAGCGGGCCCGATTGGCGAAGAAGAGCGTTGGGGCATTCACCGTCCTGCGCCGTCCTACGCTGAGCAGGCCAGCTCCAACGAACTGCTGGAAACAGGCATCAAGGTTATCGACTTGGTTTGCCCGTTCGCCAAGGGCGGTAAGGTTGGTCTGTTCGGTGGTGCCGGTGTCGGTAAAACCGTAAACATGATGGAACTGATCCGTAACATCGCTATCGAGCACAGTGGTTATTCTGTGTTCGCCGGTGTGGGTGAGCGTACTCGTGAGGGTAACGACTTCTACCACGAGATGAAGGATTCCAACGTTCTCGACAAGGTAGCGCTGGTTTACGGTCAGATGAACGAGCCACCAGGCAACCGTCTGCGCGTCGCACTGACCGGCCTGACTATGGCCGAGAAGTTCCGCGACGAAGGCCGCGATGTGTTGTTCTTCGTGGACAACATCTACCGCTACACCTTGGCCGGTACTGAAGTATCCGCACTGCTCGGCCGTATGCCGTCGGCAGTGGGTTACCAGCCGACTCTGGCCGAAGAAATGGGCGTTCTGCAAGAGCGTATTACGTCGACTAAGACCGGCTCGATCACTTCGATCCAGGCTGTATACGTACCTGCGGACGACCTGACTGACCCAAGCCCGGCGACCACCTTCGCCCACTTGGACGCCACCGTTGTACTGTCCCGTGACATCGCCTCCCTGGGTATCTACCCAGCAGTTGATCCACTCGACTCGACGTCGCGCCAGTTGGACCCAATGGTGATTGGTCAAGAGCACTACGACACCGCCCGCGGCGTGCAGTATGTGCTGCAGCGCTACAAAGAGCTGAAAGACATCATCGCAATCCTGGGTATGGATGAGCTGTCTGAAGAAGACAAGCTGCTAGTAGCCCGTGCCCGTAAGATCCAGCGCTTCCTGTCCCAGCCGTTCTTCGTGGCCGAAGTCTTTACCGGTTCGCCGGGTAAGTACGTCTCCCTGAAGGACACTATTGCTGGTTTCAGCGGCATTCTTAACGGCGACTATGACCACCTGCCAGAGCAGGCGTTCTACATGGTCGGCGCGATTGAAGAAGCCGTCGAAAAAGCCAAGAAGCTGTAATCGGTGCGCCCGGTGACGGGCGCTCACGGTCTTTTTGAACACTTAAGAGTGTGCGATCAGGCCGAAACGTGAGGTTAGATATGGCCATGACAGTCCATTGCGATATCGTCAGCGCTGAGGGAGAAATCTTCTCCGGCCTGGTGGAAATGGTGATCGCACACGGCAACTTGGGCGACCTGGGTATTGCGCCCGGTCACGCGCCTTTGTTGACCGACCTTAAGCCAGGTCCGATTCGCTTGATCAAGCTGGGCGGTGAAGCTGAGGTATTTTACATCTCCGGCGGCTTCCTTGAAGTTCAGCCGAGCCTGGTAAAAGTGCTTGCCGATACCGTGCAGCGTGCTGCCGATATCGACGAAGCTGCTGCTCAAGAAGCCCTCAAGGCTGCTGAGAAAGCATTGCACGAGAAGGGTGCGGAATTCGACTACGGTTCTGCCGCTGCTCATCTTGCTGAGGTTGCAGCCCAGCTGCGTACCGTCCAGCAACTGCGTAAGAAGTTCGGCGGGTAACACCGACACTTCATCGCCAGCGAGTAAAAGGGTAGCCTTGGCTACCCTTTTTCTTTGCCTGTCATTTAGCAGGTATCCCGGATGTAATTCGGGACGATCACCCCCGGATTTAATCCGGGCTACTCAATAGGATCTGCCCTCCATGTCGCTCGATATCGTTATTCTCGCCGCCGGCCAAGGCACCCGCATGCGCTCAGCCTTACCCAAGGTTCTGCACTCGGTTGCCGGTAAAGCCATGCTCGGCCATGTGATCGACACCGCCCGTCTGCTGAAACCGCAGGGCATTCATGTAGTAATCGGGCATGGTGCAGAGTTAGTGCGTGAGCGCCTTGCGGCAGATGACCTGAATTTCGTGCTGCAGAGCGAGCAGCTTGGTACGGGTCATGCTGTGGCTCAAGCGTTGCCAGCGTTGATGGCCGAGCGTGTGCTGATTCTCTACGGTGATGTGCCGTTGATCGAAGTGGAAACCCTGCAGCGTCTGCTGCAACAGGTCAGCGAGCAGCAGCTGGGGTTGTTGACGGTCAACCTGCAAGACCCGACGGGCTATGGCCGCATCGTCCGCGATGAGCTAGGCGTGGTGAAGGCCATCGTTGAGCACAAAGATGCCAGCGCCGAGCAGCGGCTGATCAGTGAAGGCAACACCGGTATTCTTGCCGTACCGGGCAAGCGCCTGGCTGACTGGCTCGGCCGCTTGTCCAACAGCAACGCCCAGGGTGAGTATTACCTGACTGACGTGATTGCCATGGCCGTGGCTGACGGTCTGGTTGTGGCCACCGAGCAGGCGGCTGATGAGCTGGAAGTGTTGGGTGCCAACGACCGCATTCAGCTGGCGCAACTGGAGCGGCATTATCAATACCGCGCCGCGCGCAAGTTGATGGTGCAGGGCGTCACGTTGGTTGACCCCGCCCGTTTCGATCAGCGCGGCGAGGTCACCGTTGGCCGCGACATATCGATTGATATCAACGTGATTCTCGAAGGCCGGGTGGTCATCGAAGATGGGGTACAGATTGGGCCGAACTGCGTGATCATTAACAGCACCCTGCGTAAGGGCGCGATCATCAAAGCCAATAGCCATTTGGAAGGCGCTGATGTGGGTGAGGGTGCGGATTGCGGTCCATTTGCGCGGCTGCGACCTGGCTCGGTGTTAAGTGCCAAGGCCCATGTGGGTAACTTTGTTGAGTTGAAGAACACCACCTTGGGCGAAGGCGCTAAAGCTGGCCATCTGAGCTACCTGGGCGACGCTCAGGTCGGCGCACGGAGCAACATCGGCGCCGGCACCATCACCTGTAATTACGACGGTGCCAACAAGTTTAAAACCGTGCTCGGTGAGGATGTATTTATCGGCTCCAACAGTGCTTTGGTTGCACCCGTGGCCCTCGGTGACCGTGCGACCACCGGCGCCGGCTCGGTGATCACCGGTGACGTACCGGCTAACACCTTAGCGGTCGGCCGCGCTAAACAGCGCAATATTGAAGGCTGGAAGCGCCCGGTAAAGATTAACAAGTGATGCCGTAGATGGGCTGAGCGTGGCGATACCCATGCTTACGAGCGCTGGGTTTCGCCGCTTCGCGATTCGCCTACGCGGCCCGCCCATCCTACACATTCCATCGGTTTTCCTCTTGACGAAGACGTCTCGTTAGGTTTTGATTCGCACCTGTATCTTTCGAATCGAAACTTAGCATGTCGAAACGCAACACCCCGCAACGACGCCATAGCATTCTTGCCCTGCTCGCTGAGCAAGGTGAGGTGAGTGTGGATGCCTTGTCGAAAGCTTTCGCCACCTCTGAAGTAACCATTCGCAAAGACCTCGCCGCATTGGAAAAGAGCGGCCTGCTGCTGCGTCGCTACGGCGGTGCGGTGCCGATGCCCCAGGAACTGATCAGCGATATCCAGCCGATTTCACAGTACAAATACGCCATCGCTCGCGCCGGTGTGGCGCTTATCCGCGAGCACGCACGGATCATCATCGACAGCGGTACCACTACAGCGGCGATGATTCCTCAGCTCGGCTATAAGCCCGGCTTGGTAGTCATGACCAATTCGATGAACGTGGCCCGCGCCATCAGCGAACTGGAACATGAGCCGGTGCTGCTGATGACTGGCGGTACGTGGGATCCGCATTCCGAATCCTTCCAGGGCCAGGTGGCTGAGCAGGTGCTGCGCTCGTATGACTTTGATCAGTTGTTTATCGGTGCCGATGGCATCGACCTAAGCCGAGGCACCACCACTTTTAATGAATTGCTCGGCCTAAGCCGGGTTATGGCAGACGTGGCCCGTGAAGTGGTGGTGATGGTTGAGAGCGACAAAATAGGCCGCAAAATTCCTAATTTGGAGCTGCCTTGGAGCGGTATCCATACCCTGATAACCGACGAGCGCCTCGATAACGAGGCCCGTGACCAATTGACCAAGCGCGGCATCAAGCTGATCTGCGCTGCTGTAGAAGCCTGAGCTGAGGAGAATATATGTGTGGGATCGTAGGTGCAGTCGCCGAACGTAATATCACGGCCGTGTTGGTTGAAGGCCTTAAACGCCTGGAATACCGCGGTTACGACAGCGCCGGCGTGGCGTTATTGAACGACCAAGGCGTGCTGCAACGCAGCCGTCGGGTCGGTAAAGTCAGCGAATTAGCCGCTGCGCTAAGCGAAGCACCGCTGGCCGGTCGCTTGGGCATTGCGCACACCCGCTGGGCGACGCACGGCGTGCCCAGCGAGCGTAATGCGCACCCGCATTTCTCCGGTGACGAGCTCGCCGTGGTGCACAACGGCATCATCGAAAACTATGAAGAACTGCGTGCTCAACTGCAGGGCTTAGGTTACGTGTTCAGCTCGGATACCGACACGGAAGTGATCGTGCATCTGCTCGCTGAGATTCAGAAAACTCAGCCAGACTTGACCCTCGCTCTCAAACAAGCGGTCAAGCAACTGCAGGGTGCCTATGGCCTGGCCGTGATTTGCGCCAAGCAACCGGACCGTTTGCTCGCTGCGCGCAGTGGCAGCCCGTTGGTGATCGGCTTGGGCTTAGGTGAGAATTTCCTCGCGTCCGACCAGCTGGCTCTGAGGCAAGTCACCGACCGTTTTATGTACTTAGAAGAAGGCGACATTGCTGAAATTCGTCGTGACAGCGTACAGATATGGGATGTATCGGGTCAGCCGATTGAGCGCGAAAGCGTGCAATACCATGAAGGTGCTGAGGCCGCTGAAAAAGGCGAGTACCGGCACTTTATGCTCAAGGAAATCCATGAGCAGCCCAAAGTCGTGCAACGCACCCTCGAAGGCCGCTTAGGCACTGACCACGTTCTGGTACAGGCCTTCGGCCCGCAGGCCGCCGAGCTGTTTGCCAAGGTGCGTAACGTGCAAATCGTTGCCTGCGGTACCAGCTATCATGCCGGTATGGTGGCGCGTTACTGGCTAGAAGGCGTAGCGGGGATTCCCTGTCAGGTCGAAGTGGCCAGCGAGTTTCGCTACCGCAAGGTGGTGGTGCAGCCGGATACATTGTTTATCAGCATCTCGCAATCCGGTGAAACAGCCGACACTTTGGCGGCTCTGCGTAACGGTAAAGCGCTGGGTTACTTAGCCAGCCTGGCGATTTGTAACGTCGGCATCAGCTCGCTGGTGCGCGAATCTGACCTGTGCCTGCTGACCCTGGCTGGCCCGGAAATCGGTGTGGCTTCGACCAAGGCGTTCACCACTCAGCTGGTTGCGCTGATGCTGTTGACCCTGTCTCTCGGTCACGTGCGCGGCACACTAGATAAAGCCCTAGAAGCCGAGTTGGTGGAAGAGCTGCGCCGCCTGCCGACCCGCCTCGGTGAAGCGTTGGCCATGGACAGCGTGGTGGAGAAGGTGTCCGAGCTGTTCGCTGAAAAGCATCACAGCCTGTTTCTTGGCCGTGGTGCGATGTACCCGGTGGCCATGGAAGGTGCGCTTAAACTTAAGGAAATTTCCTATATCCATGCCGAAGCCTACCCAGCCGGCGAGCTTAAACATGGCCCGTTAGCGTTGGTGGACAGCGATATGCCGGTGGTCACCGTCGCGCCCAATAACGAGCTGCTGGAAAAACTCAAATCGAACCTGCAAGAAGTGCGCGCCCGCGGCGGCGAACTGCTGGTGTTTGCCGATGAGCAAGCGGGTATGCGCAACGGCGAGGGCACCCATGTGGTGAACATGCCGCACATCCACGACGCGTTAGCGCCGATTCTGTACACCATTCCGCTGCAATTGCTGTCTTACTACGTGGCCGTGCTCAAAGGTACCGATGTTGATCAACCCCGTAACTTGGCTAAGAGCGTAACCGTTGAATAAACAAGGGCTGGCGCATGCAGCGTGAAGAGATAAAAGTTAAACAGTCGCAAGGCGCGTTTTTTGATACTCACATCATCGTCAACCCAGCCAATACTCGGGAGTGGATCGTGCTGTTGAAGAAAGGCGCAGGCACCAGTTTTTTCTTAGTCGACCAGCAGGAGCAGGTGGAGTCCTTCGCTGATCTAAATGGCCTGATCGAAGAACTGCGGCTACTTGGCATCAAAGGCGCAGAGATTCATCTCTGAGGATCAACGATGTCCATTCATTATGCGAGAAGCCTGACCGGTCGTGAGCGCACTGCTGCGGCCAACCGGCATCTGGGGTTTACCCTGGCCTTTGTCGCCGGGGCGATTAACGCGGGTGGTTTTCTCGCGGTGCAGCAATACACCTCGCACATGACCGGCATCGTTTCGGCCATGGCCGACAACATTGTTCTGGGTACGTATGACCTGGTGTTGGGTGGTCTTGGTGGCCTGCTGTCGTTTGTCTTGGGCGCTGCATGTTCGACGGTGATGGTCAATTACTCGCGCCGCCGCCAGTTGCACAGCGAATACGCGTTACCGCTCATGCTGGAGGCGCTGCTGCTGCTGTGTTTCGGCTTTCTTGGGGCGACGCTGGCGACGATCACAGGTCTGTTTGTGCCGCTCACAGTGATGCTGTTGTGTTTCATCATGGGCCTGCAAAATGCGCTGATTACCAAACTCTCCAAGGCCGAAATCCGTACCACGCATATCACCGGCATCATCACTGACATCGGTATTGAACTGGGCAAGATGCTGTACTGGAATCATAGCCGTAACCCCGATATTGGCCGGGTAATATCCGATCGCCAACGCTTGCGGGTATTGAGCCTGCTGACCTGCTTTTTTTTCTCAGGTGCTGTGATCGGCGCGCTGGGTTTTAACTACCTGGGGTACATCTCCACCGTACCACTGGCCCTGCTGCTGGTGCTGCTAGCAGCCATGCCGGCGCTGGACGATGCGCGGGTGTTAATACGCTGGCTGTTGCGCAGGTAGATCAGCCAACAGCCGCCGCTGTTAGTTCGTTAAAGAATCGCAACCGGCAGCGGTGTGTGTCGCTGACTGGACAAGTAAGATTAAAGGATGAGGACGTTACCCAGCTGGCGGTTCAGCAGTCAAAGCCATGCTCGCGGCGGTAAAACTCCACCTGTTCGGCAGGCATTTCTTTAAACAGCGCGCAGACAGTAAAGCTTCCGACTTGGCGGTCGTTCTTGAGGTAACCCCAGTCCGTGATTTGCTCACGGTTAAAGCGCAGTTGTTGTCCCCAGCTGACGCTTTTAACAATGCGTGGCTCGTTGGCCACTTCACCGATAAAGCCTCGGTCAATGGGGCGAAAATGGATGATCCAGAAGGTTTCAATACCATTACTGTCCTCGACCATGACCTGCACTTTGAAGTCACGGGTATTGGCGGGTGGCTTGGCAGCTAGGGTGAGAAACTCGCTCAGACCCGCCTGAGCTTGGCGCACAGCCGCTGAGACGGTTGGGTTTTGGCGATCGGAGGTGACCACTTCATCGGCATCACGCGCGCCGGCGTTAAACGCAGTCATAGCCAGCGCGAGCGAAGCAATCAGAGTGGCCCTAGGCATATTCATCCTTGGTAGCCATAGCCGAGCCTCAGGTTCTCAGGTACAGCGCGTGACAGGGACCGTCACCTTAGTGATTCACTGTTGAACTAGACAAGCCAAGCTTGCTTAGGCTGTCGATTGATCGGCTATTCAGCGGGCTTGTATACCCAATAACGCCTCTAAACCTGACCCAAGTGGTTAACCCGAGCGTTGATTTTCTGCTGCAGCAAAGCGCAGTGCCAGTAACGGCTCCTCTGACTGTTTACGCTGATGCCGCTATCCGCAGTTCGTCGAGCACGACACGTGCAACGCGAGGGCCGCTTGCCTCTCAGCACTGGCGCAAGGGCAGCAGCGTCTACCCAGTCGAGCGGTAAGGTCCTCGGGGCGTCAAAAAATCTGACTTAGGGGATTTAAAAAACCGTAAAGCCAACGGTTATGTCCGCCAACATTGGGGCATCGCCGGCACGTATGGGTGATGGCTGCTACCCTATAGCCCGACAATTGCCGGTTTGGTGGTTGTTCGAGTAGGGCAATCCTGTCCTTGTGCGCGCTACGCGTGCCACACGTCAAAGGAGTCCCTAATGGGTCAGAACTCTCCACCTGAAACGCCTGCGCAACCAGCAACGGCATCTTACGACGGCATTCCGGCCCCTTCCGGCGAAGCCAATCTGATCGATACCGATTATGTGATTGGTCAAGACAACATCAAAGGTCAGTTCTTATTTGCCTTGGATATCCACGGCAAGGTTTTCACTATTTCGGCACTCACGGTGTTGCTGTTCGTGGTGCTTACCTTGGCCCTGCAGAACCATGTGGAGCCTTTGTTTAGTGCCATTCGTGGCTGGATCACCGGCAACCTGTCTTGGTTCTTTATTGGTTCGGCGAATATCTTTGTCCTGCTGTGCCTCGGCCTGATCGTCTCGCCATTGGGCAAGGTCCGGCTCGGCGGTAAGGACGCCACAGCGGATTACAGCTACACCGGCTGGTTTTCCATGTTGTTTGCGGCGGGAATGGGCATCGGCCTGATGTTCTATGGCGTGGCCGAGCCGATGTCGCACTTCTCGGCGGCCATGGATGGTGTCAGCGTGGGTGCCGACGGAGTTCGCACCGATTGGGCACCCCTGGCTGGCGCTGCCGGTGATGCTGAGGCGGCAGCGCGCCTGGGCATGGCGGCGACCATTTTCCATTGGGGCCTGCACCCTTGGGCGATTTACGCGATTGTAGCGCTGGCGCTGGCGTTGTTCTCGTTTAACAAAGGCTTACCGCTGTCGATGCGCTCGATCTTCTACCCGATCCTCGGGGAGCGGGTGTGGGGCTGGCCTGGGCATATCATCGATATTCTCGCCGTATTCGCCACCCTGTTCGGCCTCACGACATCCCTTGGTCTGGGTGCCGAACAAGCGGCGGCAGGTTTGGATCAACTGTTCGGCATTGCCGCCACAGACCTGAGCAAGGTCTTGCTGATTATCGGCATCACCGGCATCGCCCTGTTGTCAGTGCTGGTTGGCTTGGATAAAGGCGTTAAGCGCCTGTCTGAACTGAACATGGGCCTGGCGATCCTGCTGTTGTTGTTTGTCATCATCGCCGGCCCGACGCTGGCCATCATTACTGGCTTCTTCGACAACCTCGGCGCCTACCTGCAATACCTGCCGGCGCTGTCTAACCCGATTGCCCGTGAAGACGCCAATTTCAGCCAAGGCTGGACGGCTTTCTACTGGGCATGGTGGATCAGCTGGTCACCGTTTGTGGGCATGTTTATCGCGCGGGTCAGCCGTGGCCGTACGGTGCGTGAGTTCCTGATTGCGGTGCTGCTGGTGCCTTGCTTAGTGTCGGTGTTGTGGATGACAGCCTTTGGCGGAACTGGCATTAGCCAGCTAGTCGGCGACGGCTTTACCGGCGTGCAGGAGGCCGCCCTGGAGCTGAAGTTGTTTGCCATGCTGGCGCAGTTACCGTTGGCGCAGATCAGCTCGTTTGTCGGCATTGTGCTGGTGATCGTGTTCTTCATCACCTCGTCGGACTCCGGTTCGCTGGTGATCGACACCATCACCGCCGGCGGCAAGGTCAATGCACCGGTACCGCAGCGGGTATTCTGGGTGATTACCGAGGGTGTGGTGGCCATTGCCTTGCTGCTGGGTGGCGGACTGGTCGCCTTGCAGGCCATGGCAGTGTCGACCGGTTTACCGTTCACCCTTGTGTTGTTGGTGGGCTGTATCTCGATCGTCAAAGGCTTGATGAGCGAACCGCGCTGATACCCGTTGTTAAGCATGACAAGAGCGCGCCTTCGGGCGCGTTTTTTTAGGTCCGTATGGTTGGTGTGCAGCAACAGGCACCTTTAAGGCGCAGGCTCGCCGGCGATACGTTGCCTCCCTCACCTTCTTGCGGCAGAGCCTAGCAAAGCGGCTACCGCTGCTGCCTTAACTCCACAACTCACCCACCGGCGTTTGCGCCGAGTAGTGCGTGGCCACTTGTGCTTGCAGTAACTCAGCGGTGGCCAGCGCATCAGTCAATGCGTGGTGCGCGCCATACAGCGGTAGGCCGTAACGCAAACGGCTGTCGGCCAGACGAATCGATACCGGCTCGCGCCGCAGCAAGCGCTCCCACCAGCTCGGCTGGCGATGCAGGCGAGCCTCCAGTTGCATGGTATCGATCACCGGGAACTGCAAACCGTCGCCGAGGTGCTGGCGCACTGCCTGATCGAGAAAATTACGTTCGATAGTGCGGTAATGCACCACCATAACCTTACCGGCCATGGCTGTGAGCAGTTCGTCGAGGATCTGCCCCAAGCGCGGCGCGTGGCGGATGTCTGAGTGGGTGATGTGGTGAAAGGTCACCGACTCACTGCTCAGCTCACTGGCCGGTTTAACCACCCAATACAGCGCGTCGCCACAACGGATGCGGCGCAGGGTGCACGGCACTAGGCCGAGGCTGACGATGGCGTGTTGGTGGGCGTCAAGGCCGGTGGTTTCCACATCCAGGGCCATCAGCGGCACGTGTTCCAGCGGCGTGTCGGGGCTGACTACGCCGGCCTTGTAGAACGCCTGCAAGCGAGGGTTTTGCGTGATGCTGGCAAGCCGGGCGAACTGTTCAGCCCAGTCGAACGGGGCGTTGGCGGCTGACGCGGTAGGGCGCGTCATCAAAGCTTGCCCGGCTGCGCGGGGTAGCGGAAGCGTAGAAACTTTTGCGCGTTGCTCAATACCTGAAAGGCTTCCTTGAGGTTGTGTCGATCACTGGCCGAGACTTTCTCTGGCTCGATGTAGTTGCCCGGCTCGCGGCCTTCGCTCAGCGCATTGGCCTGATGGCGGATGCGCACTCGGCTGAGAAACTCCAGGGCGTAGCGCAGTTGGCTGATGGCCTCGGGTTGCAGCAGTTTGGTTTTGGCGATGGCGTCGAGGCGCTCCAGCGAGTTCTGTGCCTTGCTGCCGCACGCCAGCGCGTGCACGCGGATCAAGTCGGTGAGCGGTGCGGTGCCGCGGCCCTTGAGGTTGATGATGTGTTTCTGCTGGCCGTCAGTTTCCATCACGAAGGTGCGAAAGAAGCCCAGTGGCGGTGTGCGATTCAACGCGTTGCGGGCCAGGGCGGCGAGGAAGGCTGGGGCGTTGCTGGCTTTTTCCGCGAGCAGATCTTTGAGGTTTTCCGCCAGCTCGATTTCACCGTGCACGCCGTCGAGGTCAAAGAAGATGCAGCTATTGAGCAGGGTTTGCGGGTTGGGCCGGTCGATCCACTGGCTGAAATAACCGCGCCAGACCTTGAGCGGCTGCCGCCACTGCCGATTAGTGGCCATGATCCCGCCCTTGCAATAGGTGTAGCCGCAGGCAGCGAGGCCGTCGCTGACAAAGGTGGCCAGCTCGGCAAAGTAGCCGTCATGCAGGTCAGGGTCGAAGCGGTCATCGAGAATCAGCGCATTGTCTTGGTCGGTCACCACCAGTTGTTCATCGCGGGCCATGGAACCGGCGGCGAGGAAGCAATAAGGCACCGGCGGTGGGCCGAGTTTTTGTTCGGCCAATTCCAGCAGGCGCTGAGTGAAAGCCCGGCCGATGCCTGCCATGGCGCTGCCGATCATGTGCGCGGTGGCCTGTTCGTTGGCCATGCGCACGAAGGTGCCGCGCAGGTCGGGCAGCAGGCTTTGCAGACCGGCGACATCGGGTTGGTTGAAGATCGAATTGACCAGATACAGGCTGCTCTGCGACTCGTAGCGGATGATGTCGGAGAGGTTGATCATGCCCACGGGGCGGCGGCGCTGAATCACCGGCAGGTAGTGGATGTTGTGACGCAACATGCTCAACATGGCTTCGAACACGCTGTCATCAGGCTGGATCGTGATGGGGTTGGGCGACATCACCTGGCTCACTGGGGTTGCTGTGTCCAGCCCAATTGCCAGCACGCGCGTGCGCAGGTCGCGGTCGGTGAGGATACCGACCATGGCAGAGCCGGCCTCAGCACCATCGAGGATCACCAACGACGATACGCTTTGCTCAGTCATCAGTTGCGCGGCTTGTTGCACCGGCGTGTCTTGGCTGGTGCAAACGGGCTGACGAGAGATCAGGGTGCGCACTTTCACCTGCATCAGGTCGCTGGCCTTACCCTGGCTTTCCACGGCGGACTTGAGCCGTGACTGCCCCTCGGCCTCGACGAAGTCGGCAAAGCTGTCGTGTTGCTCACACAGCTGGGCGAACAGCGCGGCGGGGATAAAGTAGATTAAACAGTCTTCGATGGCGCGTGCCGGGAAGCGCACTTTATTGCTGCGCAGCAAGCCGGACTGGCCGAAAATGTCGCCTTCACTCAGGCGGTTGTACAGCTCACCGTTGCGCCGGTAGATTTCCACCGCGCCGCTGCGCACGTAATGCAGCTCGTGGATGGCCGCGCCATACAAAAGGATGTCGGTGCCCGCTTTGAAATAGGCCACCTCGACCTGGCGGGTGATGCTGTCGAGGCTGTCCTCGGGCAGGGCATCGAAGGGCGGGAAGCGCTGCAGGTGGTCGCGGATCTCCAGTAACTCGATCTGCATGGGGTGCCTCGCGGTTGGCTGGCGTTGCAGGATACGGCCATCGCGGCAGGATGTCCGCCTTGCTGGCGTTACTGGGTGTGCCTGCATGCGCACTCAGCGCGGGCTACTGTCAGGGGCAGCCGAGTGATGCGCGTGATCAAGTGGGTTTTAACGGCCGGGTTAACGAGGAGTGACGATGCAAGGTACGGGGCTTTGGTGGGGCGCAGCGCTGCTGCTGTTGGCGGGGGTGACGATTTATTACTACAACCGCCTGGTATTTAACCGTGCGCGGGTGGCCGAGGCGTGGAGCGGCATCGATGTGCAGCTCAAGCGCCGCGCCAGCTTGATTCCGGCGTTGGTCGAGTGCGTGCGCCAGTACATGGACTACGAGCAGGCCACCTTGCAGGCGCTGGTGCAGGAGCGTGTGCGTGCGCTGCAACTGGCTGATTCACCGCTGGACCAGCGCGCGCCGGTGGAGGCGCACGTGAGCAGCCAGCTGCGCCAGCTGTTCGCATTGGTCGAAAATTACCCAGCGCTCAAGGCTGACGGCCAATTTCTTGACCTGCAACGTACCCTCACGGAGGTCGAAAATCATATTCAGATGGCCAGGCGTTACTACAACGGCGCCGTACGTGAACTGAATGTGCGGGTCGAGTCGGTGCCGAGCAACCTAGTGGCGCGCACGTTTGCTTTTACCTCGGCCGAGTACTTTAGCCTGGATGACCCACTTGACGCCCAGTCGCCAAAAATGGAGTTTTGACATGCTGCGCGTCATACGTTTAGCGCTGTTAAGCCTATGCCTGCTGCCAGTGTGGGCGACTGCCGCCGAGGTGATTGAGGACTTTGCCGTCACCCTTCAGGTGCAGCCGGACGGCACTCTGCTGGTGATTGAGCGCATTACCGTGCAGGCCGAGGGTGAGCAGATCAAGCGGGGGATCTACCGTGATCTGCCGGTCAGCTATGAACGGTCTCTGGGCTTGCATACGAGTGGACCCATTACGTTGCTTGGCGTCACCCGTGATGGCACGCCAGAGCGTGTCCGCACCGAGCGCAACGGTGCGTGGGTGCGTTATTACCTGGGTTCCGCAGACCACGTGTTGAAGTCGGGGCGCTATCGATACGAGCTGCGTTACCGAGTTGAGCGGCAGTTGCTGCATCACGTCGATAGGGACGAGCTGTACTGGAACGTCACCGGTAATCAATGGGTGTTGCCGATTCTTCGGGCCTCGGTCGAGGTTAAGTTGCCGCCGGGTGCGCGGATCGGCGATCTGGCGGCCTACACCGGAGCCGACGGTGAGCAGGGTAAGGCCTACGAGGTGCTTCAGCAGCGCAACGACACCCTGCGTCTGGCGACCACGCAAGCCTTGCCGGCCTACCACGGTTTGACGGTGGCGGTGGATTGGCCGGCGGGCTGGGTGGTGCGCCCTAGCATGCTGCAGCGCGGTAGCGATGTGCTCTGGGATAACCTCGGCCTTTGCCTGGGCGTGCTGCTGTTAGTCGGCCTGGTGATTTTTTATCTGCGTGCTTGGGTTCGGGTCGGCCGCGACCCCGAGGAAGGCCTGATCATTCCGCTGTTCGAGGCTCCACGGGGCATGAGCGCGGTGCAGGCCGGCTATCTCTGGCATCGCGGGCTGAAGGGCCGCTATCAGGATGCGCGGGCATTCAGTGTGTGGCTCACCGATATGGCCATCCGCAAGCACCTGCATATCGAAGACCAGCCGCGCGGCGACGGGTTTACCTTAGCCCGTGGCACGGGTGAGCGGGACGACTTCAGCGCGGCTGATCGTGACCTGCGTAAACGCCTGTTCCCGGCCAACAAAGCAGGCATCGCGCTGCACATTGGCAGCGACTACGAGCCGCGCCTAGCGGATGCCGTGGTCGGGCTTAAAACCCAGCTGCAAAACCAGGGTAAGGCGTGGTTCAGCAATAACCGCGGCATCTGGACTTGGGGGCTGGTGTGGGCGGTTGTCGGCTGCTTGGTCATGGTGCTGACCGGCGCGCGCGGTGAAAGCGACATGGCCGTCGGTTTAGCCGGTGTGGTGTTCACCCTGGGCTTTGGTGTGCCGTCGTGCTTTGTGTTGCACATGGCCTGGCATCAGCCGAGTTTGGGCAAGCAGATCGGTTTGGGCCTGGTCGGCTTGATGTTTGTCTGGCCGGTGCCGGTTGGCCTGTGGATGCTCAGTGATGCCGCGTCGGTGCCGGCCTTGCTGCTGCTCTGTGTGTATGTGCTGGTGGTGGTGCTGTTCTATTACCTGCTGCCGGCGCCATCACTCGAAGGGCGGCGTTTGCTCGATCAACTGGAGGGCTATCGCGACTATCTGCAATTGGCGGAACGTGATGCGCTGGCCCTGGCCGGCAATGCCTCGGCGATGAGCATCGCGCTGTACGAAAAACACCTACCCTACGCCATGGCGTTGGGCGTGGAGGATAAGTGGAGTGCACGCTTTAGCACTGCATTGGCCAGCGGGTTGATCGACCCGGCGCAGCGTGACTATCAACCCGACTGGTACCACAGCCGCAGCAGCTTCAGCACACCGCTAGCGATGAGTGCCGCCTTGGCTGCTGGGCTAAGCAGTGCTACGGCGCTGGCCTCATCACCGCCGTCGAGCAGTTCATCGGGTGGCGGAGGCTCATCCGGTGGCGGTTCGTCTGGCGGTGGCGGCGGTGGTTGGTAGGGCGCGGGTTAGCTTTTGTAGGCGCGGGGGCGACCAGTTATTGCCCGCGATGCTTTTGATCAGCAAATGTCGCCAGATCGCCAGCGAGCTGGGTCCTACTTGGGCTGGATTCGCGTCGTCCACGACCAACCTTAGGGACCTAAGGCTTTCGAGTTTCCTGCAGCTTGGCCAGCAAGGCTTCACTTTTTGCCAACTGCTCGGCTTCGCTGAGCTGCGGGTTCTCCAAGACGCTGTCGAGCTGTTCGATCAACTCGCTCTGCCGGTTGATGCGTTCATCCAACTTCTCTAGTTTGCGCTGGTTGCGCCAGCTCCACAGCGCCAAGGCGCAAGCGGCCAGCACCACGGCGGTCAGCACGATCATCGTCAGGGTATTCATAACGGCTCCAGAGTTTTTCCCATCAGCATGCGCGGCAAAATAACAGCGTCGCGCACCACCGTCTGTGCCTGCTCCGCAGAAAATCCCTGGCCAGCAAAAAACGCCTGAGCCACCAGGCGGGCTTCGGTATGCAGCTCGCGCACACCCGTCGCCCGCAGACGCTGCTCTGCAGTGGCATACAAGGTGCTGGCGACCCCTTGGCGGGCACAGCCCGGTGCGGTAAACAGCAGATCAATATGCCCATCCAGGCTAAAGCCGATAAAGCCGGCGATAGTCTGGTCTTCTTCTGCGATAAACAGCTCAAGTGACGCCAAACGTGTTTGCCAGGCGGGCATGTCCGCAACCTTGGTAGACCAGGCCTGACGCTGCGCTGCGTCGTAGTGTCTCGGTGGTCAACTGGCTCACCGAGGCCTGAAACAGCGTGACGATGGCGGGCAGGTCGTGAGGTTGGTAGGGCCGCAGATAGATCAAAGGGGTTCGGCGCCTCTGTCGATGTGAATGCTCAGTATTGTCAGCGTGCGGCGGCGCATTGCTCAAGGTGATTGAGTCGCTCTGGATTGCAGAACCCGCTCAGGGTTTCTTCTTGTTCAGACTTTTCAGGCGTTGGCTGGCGCGTTGCACGGCGGCCATCTTTTCCGGGCGCTTCATGCGCTTCCACTGTTTGATCTCAGCCTTGCTGCGCCCGCAGCTCAGGCAGAGGTCGCCGCTCAACTGGCAGACGGAAATACAGGGGTTCCCAATCTCTTTAGCCATGCTTCAGCGCTTGCTCGAACGTTGGCGTGTCAGGCGTTGTTGCCAGTTGCCGCCATCGACCCTCAGGCACTGTTGTTCGTTGTCGAAGTGCACGTGGGTTGGGAGCGTTTCGAGTTGAATCGCCGCTGCTTCTAAAGCACCAGCGGTGAGTGTCTGCATCAGGCGATCCTGTCCCTTGGCGATGGCGGCGTCCTGTTCCGCCTGCCCGGCGAAGACCCAGATCACCCGCAGGCTTTCTGGGAAGCGCTGGTAATCGACGTCATGGGTCAGCCACTGGAAGCCGACAATTTCTACCTTGCCGGCTTCGCAGGCGTCGGTGAGGGCCGCGGCCAGTGTCCGTTCGATTCGGCTTTGCTCGCGCTTGGTAAGGCTCATGGGCTTCCTTGGTGGTGTGGGCGTGCAGGATAACGACTAAATGGGCTGATCAGCGGACGAATGTCGCCCCGCTGGCCCGATCTGTTTCAACCATAGGTTCATGGCTTTAGTGCGGCCAGCAGGGTGTCGAGGTTGTACTTGAACATGCCCAGGTAGGTGCTGGCCGGTCCCTCGCTGGCCAGCGCATCGGAGTACAGCGTGCCGCCGACTGTGGCCCCAGCCTCGCTGGCGATTTGCTGGATCAGGCGTTGGTCGCGGATGTTTTCAACAAACACGGCTTTTACCCCGTCGCCGCGAATCTGCCGGATCAGCCCGGCCACGTCGGCGGCGGACGGTTCATCGGCGGTGCTCAAGCCCTGCGGCGCGACAAATTTCAGGCCGTAGGCCTGACCCAGGTAGGCGAAGGCGTCATGGCTGGTGATGATCGTGCGCTGTGCCGGTGGCAGTTTGCCCAGGCTGGCGCGGGCTTCACTCAGCAGGGCGCGAATCTGGCTGATATAGGCCTCGCTGCGGTAGGCATAAAACTCTGCGTTGGCCGGATCGATCTGGCTCAGCGCCTTGGTGATGTTGCGTACGTAAATCTCGGCATTGGCCAGGTTCTGCCAGGCGTGCGGATCGGCCACCTGCTGGCCGTCTTCATCGAGCATCAGCGGCAGTACGCCGGTGCTGGCATCGATGCGTGTACCGGGTGCCTCGCTGCTGGCTATCAAGCGCGCCAGCCAAGGTTCAAAGCCCAGGCCGTTGGCGATGATCAGGTCGGCGGCGAATACCGCTTTGGCATCCTCAGCGCTGGGCTGATAGACATGCGCATCGGCGTCGGCACCCACCAGGTTGCGAACTTCGAGCTTATCTCCGGCAATTTGCTGGGTAATGTCGGCCAAAATGCTAAAGCTGGTAACAACTTTGAGCTTCTCTTCAGCGTGGGCGAACAGGGCAAAACTTAAGGTCAGCAGGGCAATCAGGGTGCGCATGGTGGATTCCTTAGGGTGCGTGAGATAAATGCGGAGGACGACGCAGCAGGCCGTTTAGTGGGCCAAATGCAACGGAGCCGATGTAAGCCAGGCCGGCGAGCAGCACGATGCACGGACCGCTGGGCAGGTTGGCGTAGTAGGAGAGCAGCAGGCCGAGCCAGACGCAGGTTGCGCCGGTCAGGGCGGCGAGCAGTAACATGCGCGGCAGGCGGCGGCTCCAGAACCGTGCGGCGGCGGCCGGTAACATCATCAAACCGACCACCATCAGCGCGCCGATGGCCTGAAAGCCGACCACTAAATTGAGCACCACCAAACCCAGAAACAGCCCGTAGGCCAGCGGGCCGAAGCGGCTGACCCCGCCGAGAAACAGCGGGTCGAGGCTGTCCATCAGCAGCCAGCGGTAAATCAGGGCGAGCAGCAACAGGCTGCCGATGGACACCAGCAACATGCCGTTCAGGGTGGGTGGGTCCACGGCCAGCACCGAGCCGAACAGCAAGTGCAGCAGGTCGAGTTGATTGCCGGCCAGGCCCAGCAGCAACACGCCGCTGGCCAGCGAAATCGGATAAATCGCGGCCAGGCTGGCGTCTTCACGCAGGCCGGTGCGCCGCGTCACCCAGGCGGCGATTCCGGCCATGCCAAGGCCAGCGACCAGCCCGCCAAGCGTCAACGCTGGCAGGCTCAGGCCAAACAACCAGAAGCCCACTGCCGCGCCAGGCAAGATGCCGTGGGCAATCGCATCGCCCATCAGGCTCAAACGACGCAACACCAGAAACACTCCCAGTGGTGCGGCACTCATCGCCAGCGCCACGCCGCCCAACAACGCGCGGCGCATAAAGGCGAACTCGACGAAAGGCGTCCACAGCAGCTCCAGGCTCACGCCACGTGCTCCAGCGGCGAGCGTTGGCCCATCAGCTCACGAATCGGCGCGAAGATGCAGCCGCTGCGCGACACCAGCAGCGCATTGTCCAAGTGCTGGCTCATGTGGCTAAGGGAATGGCTGACGACCATTTGTGTGCGGCCTTCTGCCTGCCAGCGTGCGATGTGCTGCCAAAGCAGGGTCAGGCCGTGTTCATCCAGTGCGGCCTCTGGCTCATCGAGCAAGAGCACCTGCGCCTCGGTCAGGCTCAGGCGGGCAAGCAGGGCGCGTTGCAATTCACCGCCGGACAACGCTTGCAGGCTGTGCTGTTGCAACTCGCTCAGGCCCCAGTCGGCCAATGCCTGCTCTAACCGCGCCTGACGTTGCGGGCGACTCAGGCGGCTGCGCCATAACCCGGCGCTGACCAGATCCTGCAGGGTGATCGGGAATTGCCGGTCCAGTGCCTGCTGTTGCACTAGGTAGCCCACGCCACCCAAGCGCGGTACGGTCAGTTCGACCTGCCCGCGCAAAGGTTGAGCGATGCCGGCGATGACCTTGAGCAGGCTACTTTTGCCACAGCCGTTGCTGCCGATCACCCCGGTCAGGCTGGCGCGGGGCAAGTGCAGGTTCAAGGGTGGGGTCAGTGGGTGTCCGGCAGGGCCCCATTGCAGGTTGTGGCAGTGGATCATGCCGGGCTCCAGTTCCAACGGCTGATGGCAACCGCATCATGGGCGTGCAGGCTTTCCGCGTGCACCACGCGCAGGTGAAAGGCGCTGAAGGCCGGTTGTTCGCGCAAGGCACTGTGCAAGCGGCGGGCAGCGTCTTCGCAGAACATCAGGTTTTGCCCGTTGGCCAGGGCGAAGGCCTGCTCATCGGCGCGCTTTACCGCCGTCTGCACGGCAGTGCCGAGGGCCTGTTCGGCGGCGTCGATCAGCTCAACCAGTGGCAACTCTGTGCTGTCGGCCTGCAGGCGCACCTGCAAGGTGGCGTAGCTGCGCTGGCTGTGCGGTGTGGCGACGATGCCGTGAGGCGAAACGAGCCATGCCAGCACCTGTGCATGGCTGAGCGGCTGGTCGGCGAAGTCGTGGGAAAACTGCTGCTGAATTAACTGGCGGGCCAGTGCGGCTGAGCAGGGGCACGTCGAGGAATAGGCCACCTGCACCTGTAGTTCCACGTGAAACCCCCATGAATCCTGGCGTGCACGCACTTCGAAGGGGTAGGACTTCCACCCCGACAATGGGCTGACCAGCGCCGGACGACTTAACAAGGCGTCGCCGTTAAGGGTCACGCTGGCCGCTTGCGACAGGCCTTCGTGGCTGCGCAAAAAACTGTTGAGCAACTCTTGCAGCACGGCCGGAGTCAGGGGGTGCGCTTCCAGCGCATGCAGCGCTAGGTACAGCCGCGACATATGAATGCCACGGGCATTGCCATCGTCGAGGCTGACGCCGGCACTGGCGCGGGCATTGATGCGCTGGTCGGCCAGCAACACAGGCAGGGCAATGTCGCCCATGCCCACCCAGTCCAGGCGCTGTGCATGGTGGCTCGCCTGGCTGGCGATGTCCGGCAGGGTGAGTGCATTCATCTGAAAATCCGAGGTGGCGGCGGGTGATAAATGTTATGTTATAACAATTAAAGCCATATACCAGTGAATTCGCATCATGAGCACGAGCCTGATTAGCCAGGAACAACTGCTGGCCCAGCCAGCTGATCACTACATGAACAACACCCAGCTGCAGTTCTTCCGCGCCTTGCTAATCGTCCAGCGCGACGAGCTGCAAGCGCGAATTAGCGAAGAGTTCGAAGGCCTGCGCGAGCGCGAAACCAGCAGCGACCCCGCCGATATCGGCAGCGCCGAAGAGCAGCGCCAATGGCAGCTGCGCCTGTTGGAGCGGGAGAAAAAGCTGCTCGACAAGATCAACCAAGCCCTTAGTCGCCTATCCCGGGGTGAGTTTGGCTGGTGCATTGAGACCGGTGAGCCCATCGGCCTTAAGCGCCTTCTGCTGCGGCCCACCGCCAGCCTGTGCATCGAAGCCAAAGAACGCCAAGAGCAACGCGAAAAACACCTACGCCATACCGAACAATGATGGAGCCTGAAATCATGACCAATCGTCTTCCTGTAACCGTGCTGTCCGGCTTTCTCGGTGCCGGTAAAAGCACCTTGCTTAACGCCATCCTGAAAAACCGTCAGGGGCTGAAAGTCGCGGTAATCGTTAACGACATGAGCGAGATCAACATCGATGGCAGCGAAGTTCAGCGCGATGTCAGCCTGAGCCGTGGCGAAGAAAAGCTCGTGGAAATGAGCAACGGCTGCATCTGCTGCACGTTGCGCGAAGACCTGCTGGAAGAAGTCGGCCGTCTGGCCCGTGATGGTCGCTTCGACTACTTGCTGATCGAGTCCACCGGTATTTCCGAACCGCTGCCGGTGGCCGAGACCTTCACCTTCCGCGGCGAAGACGGCCAGAGCCTGGCCGATGTCGCGCGTCTGGACACCATGGTGACGGTGGTCGATGGGGTGAACTTTCTGCGCGACTTCCATGAAGCCGAGAGCCTGGCCAGCCGGGGCGAAACCCTCGGTGAAGACGACGAGCGCTCGATTACCGACCTGCTGATTGAACAAGTGGAGTTCGCCGATGTACTGCTGGTGAGCAAGATCGACCTGATCAGCAGCCGCGAGCGCGAAGAGCTGATGGCCATCCTCAAGGGGCTCAACACCCACGCCGAGATCATCCCCATGGCCATGGGCGCGGTGCCGCTCAACAAAATCCTCAACACCGGTCGTTTTGATTTCGAGCGCGCGGCCCAAGCGCCGGGCTGGCTCAAAGAACTGCGCGGTGAGCACATTCCGGAAACCGAGGAATACGGCATCGCCTCCACGGCGTACCGGGCGCGTCGGCCGTTGCATCCTGAGCGCTTCTTCACCTTCATCAACCGTGAGTGGACCAACGGCCGCCTGCTGCGCAGCAAGGGCTTCTTCTGGCTGGCCAGCAAGCACCAAGAGGCTGGTAGTTGGTCGCAGGCGGGCGGACTGATGCGCCATGGTTTTGCCGGGCGCTGGTGGCGGTTTGTGCCGAAAGATCAGTGGCCGACCGACGACGAAGGGCTGCAGGCGATCATGAAAAACTGGGAGGCGCAAAGTGGCGATTGCCGTCAGGAGCTGGTGTTTATTGGCCAGAACATCGACTTCGCGCAACTGCATGCCGAGCTGAATGCCTGCCTGCTGACCGATGCCGAAATGGCTCAGGGCGTGGGCGCTTGGTTGGCGCTGCCGGACCCGTTCGGCCCTTGGCAGGAGGAGGCCGTCTGATGCTGGCGCCAGTTTTGCGTCAACCGTTGCAGCAGGTCAGCCGCGAGCAGATCGAGGTGCTCGGTGAGGTGCTGCGTGACGAGGTCAACCTGGCCGTCTGGCAGCGTCAATTACCGGCGCAGGTCAGTGGTTTTGCCAGCGCCTTGCTGGCCCAAGGCAGGCCATTGGGGCACTCCAGCGTGCTAGAGCTGCCCAGCCCGGAGAGCGAGCCGAACCTGAGTGGGCTGGTCGATACTTACAGCGATCTCCCCGGGCAGGCGGCTTTTTTGCAGGATGTCAGCTGGCTGATCAGCGCATTTGCTTGCCTGTTCGATGCCCAGCGCATCGGCGTGCGCCTGCGCATTCTCGACAAGGCCATGTGCCCGCGCTTTCACGTTGATCAAGTGCCGGTCAGGCTGATCACCAGCTACGCCGGCGTTGGCAGTGAGTGGCTGGCTGAAGGTGTTATGGCGCGGCGTCGTCTGGGTGATCCGACCGCCGAGCCCACTGATGCGGCGCTGATCGAGCGCGCCAAGACGGGTGACGTGCTGCTGGCCAAGGGTGAAAAATGGATCGGTAATGAGGGCGGCGGCTTGATCCATAGGTCGCCGCAACTGCCGGTTGGCCAACAGCGGCTGCTCTTGACCCTAGACTGGTTGGCGTAATCGCTTGCCAAAAAAATAGGCGGCGGTGCAGGTCGCCTTAGTGTCCGGACGGCACGTCGGTACTTGAGTCGGCATGCCGGGATAAGGCATCCACGGCGCTGCTAACGCGCCATCCACACACCCCTGCTCTGCTTCTCGCAAAAAGGTTTGAGGTAATTGGCGTCGCTGGCCACACCGTAATAGTGCACATCCTGCTTATAGGGCGTGCCGCCCACCGTGGCGTTGCGGCACACGCCGAAGGAGCCCTGCGGGCACTGTTCGACAAACTCGACCGCGACCTTTTGCCCCTTTAGCTGCGGTTGGCAGAAGCCAGTGCGGAACAGGTTGGGCGGGATGCTACGGTTCTGCTGGCAGACCTTCACATCCAACCGCTCAGCTTGGCTATGCACCACACAGGCTTCGCCCCAGGCTAAACCAGACAGGCTAAACAGGCTCAGCAGCAGAAAAGCGCGCATCAATAAACCCTCAAAAAATATGCCGGCGACTCTAGCATGCAGGGTTTAATCAGTCTGCCAGCGGCGTTGGGGGCAGGGTGTTAGGCCGTTAGAATGGCCCGGTAAATTCTCCTTCTCTACGGACACTAAATAAGCGCCGCTCATGCTGAAAAATATCCCCACCCATGTCATTACCGGGCCGCTGGGTGCTGGTAAGACCAGCCTAATCCGCCATCTACTCGCCCAGCGTCCCGCGCACGAACGCTGGGCGGTGTTGATCAACGAGTTCGGTTTGGTGGGGCTTGATGCTGCGCTGCTGGCCACTGACGACGAGGGTATTACCCTGGGCGAGGTAACTGGCGGCTGTTTATGCTGCGTCAACGGCGTGCCCTTTCAGGTCGGCCTTACGCGCTTACTGCGCCACGCTAAACCGGACCGGCTGTTTATTGAGCCGTCCGGCCTGGGTCATCCGCTGCAACTGCTCCAGCAATTACGCGCAGCACCTTGGGCTGGGGTGCTGGCGGTGCAGGCACCCTTGTTGGTGCTCGACGCGCAGGCGCTGGCCGCCGGTGACGCACCGCCGGACAGTCAGCAGGCGGTGCTCAGCCAAGCCGGGCTGCTCCTGCTGAATAAGGCCGAAAATCTGGATCAGGCCGCCCGAGCGCTCATCCAGGACCAACTGCCGGCGCGACCGCTTTACTGGACCCGCCAAGGCGCACTGCCACTGGCGCAACTGCCCGGCTTTAGCGCCCAGGCTCATGTTGGCGATGCGTTGGTCGACCTGCCCGTCGTTCTGGCTTCTTTGCCCCAGCTCTGGCGCAGCCCGGATGAGCCGATCTGCCAAATGCAGCAGCAAGCCGAAGGCTGGAGTATTGGCTGGCGCTGGCACCCCAGCCAACAATTTGAGCTGATGCGCGTGCAGCAGTGGCTGAGCAGCCTGCCTTGGCGGCGCGCCAAGCTGGTGCTGCACAGCAACGCCGGCTGGCTGTCCGCCAATACCCTGCACGGCCAGCCGCTGGACAGCCGGCCTCTGGATGGCCAGCCCCTGGATAGCCAGCCTCTGCACTGGCAAACCAGCGAATGGCGCAAGGATTCGCGGCTGGAGCTGATCTTCACCGAGGCGCAAGACAGCGCAGCCTTGCAGCGAGCGTTTGCTGAGTGCCGCATGCAGTGAGAGGCAAGGCCTGCGGGTATTGATAAACTGCGGCGACTTTTTTCTGGATAGCGCTTATGCAACTGCTTCCTTGGTCCCACGATTGTTCCGCTGGCTTCACTCTACGCGGCTGGTATACGCCGCCTTCAGGTAAGCCGTTGCTGCATTTTCTGCATGGCAATGGCTACTGTGGACGGGTGTATACACCGTTGTTGCAGGCGCTCAGCGAAGACTTCGACCTGTGGTTGTGTGATGTGCAGGGCCATGGCGAGAGTGACCATGGCGGACGCTTTCACGGTTGGAACCGCAGTGCCGAGCTGGCGCTGGAAGCCTTTGCCATCGGCCGTGAACGCTTTGGCGAGGTGCCAGTTTTTGCCCTTGGGCACAGTTTTGGTGGGGTGCTGACCAGCTTGATGCTAGCCCAGCAGCCGCAGCTTTTTCAGCGTGCGGTGTTGCTCGATCCGGTGCTGTTCGGCCCAGCCATGATTGGGGTGATGGCGCTGTCCGATGTGGTCGGCTTGAGCCGGCGCACCACCTTGGCCAGTAAGGCACTGAAACGCCGCAGCAGTTGGCCGGACCGTACCGCTGCCTATGCGGCCTTGCATGGTCGCGGCATGTTTCGCGGCTGGACCGAAGAGGCGTTTGCGGCCTACATCGAGCACGCGTTGAAAGACAGCGAGCAGGGTGTCGAGCTGAAGTGCCGGACGAGCCGTGAAGCGGATATTTTCAGCTCTTTCCCTAAGCGCTTGTGGCCATCCTTGGCCAAGGTGACAACGCCGACCCAGGTGCTTTACGGCCAACACAGCTACCCCTTTGTGGCCAAGTCAGTGGCGCGTTGGTGCGCCAGCAATGGCCATGTCAGCGCGCATGTGATGCCGGGTGGGCACTGCTTTATGCAGGAACAGCCGGCCGACAGCGCCGCCCGCGTGGTGCACTTTCTGTTGCAGCGTGATTAGCGACCCGTCGCGGCGAGGGTGACGCGCTCTTAGTGACGTGGTGTGTTGTCGTCAGCGTCGTGCCGCTGGCTGCGCCACTGCTGCATTTCGATCACCTGAGCGCTGGGCGCTGGCGGCTCCCGAAAAGGGTGGGGTGCCAGCTCAATACGCCCCAGCTGTTTGCCAAACAGGGTAATGCTGCCGATATGCCGTTGTTCGCCTGTGACCGTGAACTCAAAGCCATACACCCGCGCCATACGCTTACGCCCGCGCGCATCGGGCAACAGGGCGAGCCGGCGCAGGGCAACGTTACCATCGAGCAATTCGACGTCAGCTTTGGCGCAGTGCTGTTGCACCAGCGTTAGCGCTCGCTCGCGCAAACCATGGGCGTGCCACAGCCACGCGCAGGCGGTGGCGAACAGCATCAGTAGAAACACATCAAACAGGTCAATCATGGTGGCTCCGGCAGCAGCACATCGGGGTGCTCAGCCTTCTGCTAGGTTAAGCGCTTGGTAGCGCTGTTGCAGTTCGTGACGTATCTGCCGGCGTTGCAGGCCTTGGCGCTGGCGGCGCAGGCCATCCGGCGTGTCAGGCGTCAGGGTGGGAATGGCGGCGGGTTTGCCTGTTTCATCCACCGCAACCATGGTGAAGAAGCAGCTGTTGGTATGCCGCACCGAACGTTCGCGGATATTTTCCGTGATGACCTTGATACCGATCTCCATGGACGTACGCCCCGTATGGTTGACCGAGGCGAGGAAGGTCACCAACTCACCGACATGCACCGGCTCGCGGAAAATCACTTGGTCCACCGACAGGGTCACCACGTAGCAGCCGGCATAGCGGCTGGCGCAGGCGTAAGCAACTTCATCGAGGTATTTGAGCAACGTGCCGCCGTGGACATTGCCGGAGAAATTGGCCATATCCGGGGTCATCAGGACGGTCATCGACAGCTGGGCGGTTCCGGCTTGCATAGGGCACTCTGAGGCAGGTTGATCGAGCGTATAAACGGCTGTGACGCTCGATTAGCCTGCCACGGTACGGGTTGTGGCAAACCATAAGCAAGCGGCTGGCGCACTCGGCGCTAGCCGGCTTGTCCCGATCAGGCGTGGCTTAGGTACCAGCGCCAGTCCTGCTCACCGACCTCGCCCATAAACTGACGGAACTCGGCCCACTTGATGGCCAGGAATACCTTGAGGAAGTCCTCGCCCAGCGCTTCTTTGGCCCAGGTCGATTGCTCCAACGCCCGCAAGGCGGTTAGCCAGTCGGTGGGCAAGGTTTCGCAGGCTTGCTCATAGCCGTTACCGATGGTGGCCTCGCCCGGATCAATCTGGTGTTGGATGCCGTGGTGGATGCCGGCAAGAATCGCCGCTGCAGCCAGATAGGGATTGGCGTCGGCGCCACAGATGCGGTGCTCAACATGCCGGCTCTTGGCCGGGCCGCCGGGGACACGGAACGACACGGTGCGGTTATTCACGCCCCAGCTCTTCGCCAATGGCGCGTAACTATTGGCCTGGAAGCGGCGGTAGGAGTTGGCGTTGGGGCAGAAGATCGCCAGGGTGTCATTCAGCGTCGTCAGCATGCCGCCGATGGCGTGGCGCAACAGCGGCGTACCCTGCGGGTCGTTGCTGGCCATCAGGTTGTTGCCCTCGGCATCGGCCAGGCTGACATGCATGTGCATGCCGCTGCCGGCTTGGTCGCCGAACGGCTTGGCCATAAAGCAGGCCTGCAGCCCGTGCTTGCCTGCCACACCCTTGACCAAACGCTTGTAGCGCACGCCTTCATCAATGGCCTGCAGGGCGTCGAAACGGTGTTCGAGAGTCAGTTCAAGCTGGCCCGGCGCGTATTCAGAAATCGCGGTGCGCACCGGCAGGCCCTGCACCTCGCAGGCGACATAGAGGTCATCAAGGAACGGCTGCAGTTGTTCCAGTTCGTACACGCCATACACCTGCGGTGCCTGCGGGCGCACGCCATTGGTCTGCAGCGCGGGTTGCGGCCGACCGTTAACATCGCGTTGCTTATCCAGCAGGTAAAACTCCAATTCCACCGCCATCACCGGGTGGTAACCATCAGCCTTGAGCCGGTCGATGGCGCGAATCAGCACATGCCGTGGATCGGCCGGCGCAGCGGGCAGGCCCTGAGTGGGGTGCATGCTCACCTGCAGCTGGCCGGTGGGGCTGTTGCGCCAGGGTTGCAGGGTCAGACTGCCGGGGATTGGATAGGTCCAGCAATCGGCGTCAGCGACTTCCCAAACCAGACCGCTCTCTTCCACGTCCTCGCCTTGAATGGTCAGCGACAGGATCGAACTGGGCAGCGGTCGGCCGTTCTCATAGACGGCCAGCAGCTCGTCACGGTGCAGCAGCTTGCCACGCGGAATGCCGTTGGCGTCGATCAACATCAGTTCAATCAAACGCACCTCGGGGTGCAGGGCAAGGAAGTCGTGTGCTTCCTGAATATCGGCGAATTGCATGGTGGCTATCTCGTTATTGGCCGGGACAGGCGGCTTTTGTAGGAGCGGGCTTGCCCGCGAAGGGCGGTAAAAAAGCATCGCGGCCAAGGCCGCTCCCACAGTGGCGTAGGGTGGATCGGGGCGCGTAGCTCGCGCTTATCCATCCACCAGGGGTGCCTATTGGTGGATGGATAAAGCGTCATCCACCCTACGTTCTGATGTGCATTTATTCGCGGGCGCCGGGGATGGCCAGCAACTCGGTTAGGGCTTGGTCGAGCATGCCGATCAGCTGATCCACATCATTCGCCGTGGTACTCGGGCAGCACAGGGTCATGTTGTGGAATGGAGTGATCAAGATGCCGCGGTTGATCAGGTACAGGTGCAGGGCCATTTGCAGTTCGTCATGGAAGGCGGCTTCGGCCTCGGCGCCGGTCTTTGGCGACAACGGGCAGAACTGAAATTCGCAGCGCGCGCCCAGCTCGGTCACTGACCAGTGCAGGTCGTGCTTAGCGATCAGCGAGCGGAAGCCATCGGCCAGGCGTTTAGCCAGCGGCAGCATGTGTGCGTAGGCGGCTTCGGTCATGACGTGTTCTAAATTGGCACGCATGCAGTGCATGGCCAGGGCATTGGCCGACAGCGTGGTGCCCATGCCGCTGTGGCCATGACCGTGGCTGTCTGCACTGGCGCGTTGGTGCGCGGCAGTCATGGCTTCAGCCATCGCCGCGCTACAGCCGAAGATGCCGCACGGCACGCCGCCAGCAATCGGTTTGCCGACCACAAAGAAGTCTGGCTCAAGGTTCCACAGCTTCGTGCAGCCCCCCATGCCCGTCGAGATGGTGTGGGTTTCATCGATGATCAGCAGGCTGCCATATTTTTGCGTCAGCTCACGGCACTGCTGCATAAAGCCCGGTTCGGGCAACACCATGCCGATATTGGTCATCGCCGGTTCGCAGAGCAGCGCACACACATCACCTTGGGCCAAGGCGGCTTCCAGCGCGGCGACATCGTTAAAAGGAATTGAGCGGCTGTATTGGGTCAGGTCATAGGCCTGGCCGACCAAGCCACTGCGCGGCACGGTGGCACCGTCGCGGCAGCGCACCATCACATCATCAAGCGTGCCGTGGTAGCAGCCGTCGAACACCAGCAGGGTTTTACGTTGGGTGATGGCCCGCGCCCAACGCAGCACGTAGCGGTTTGAATCGGTGGCAGTGGCGGTGACCTGCCAGAACGGCAAGCCAAAGCGTGCGGCCAGCAGTTCGCCGCACACCACCGCGTCTTCGCCGGGCAGCATGGTGGTCAGGCCATTATGACCCTGCTCAGCAATGGCGTTGGCAATCGGCTCGGGTGAATGGCCGAACATGCTGCCGGTGTCACCCAAGCAGAAGTCGATGTATTCATGGCCGTCGATGTCATAGAAACGCGCGCCCTTGGCTCGCTCGACAAACAGGGGCGCGGGGGTCGACCAGTCCGCCATCCAGTGCATCGGCACGCCGCCATACAGTGAGTGGCGCGCACGCTCGGCCAGGGCCACAGACTTCGGGTTGCGCGCGATAAAATGCTCCCGCTCACGGCTGACGAATGTTGTTACGGCGGCGGGATGGATACCACTTGCAGTCATATTGAACACCTCGTTCGATTCTCTGCACATGCTATTTTGTGATCACAGAAAACTCAAGCGTTGGTTTTGCAGCAGGTTATTGCTAGATTATTGGCATATTTGTGATCACAGGATGATGGGTAATGGTATTTCAACACCACGTGGCGTTGGTCAGCGGTGCCGGCAGTGAGTCAGGGATCGGCCTGGCCATTGCCCGCCGTCTGGGGCGTGCCGGTGCGCGAGTATTACTGACGGCCAGCAGTGCGCGGGTTGAGCAGCGTGCTGCCGAGTTGTGTGCCGAAGGTATCGACGCACGGGCCAAAGCGGCTGATTTGACGGACGAGCAGCAGGTGGCTGAACTGCTGAAATGGGCGCAGGCGCAGTGGGGCCAGATCGACATTCTGGTGAACAACGCGGGCATGGCCATGCAAGGCAGTCCCGAGCCCTTCGCCGAGCTGGCTGACATGGACTGGGCGACGTGGAACCTCTCCATCGCACGTAACCTTGGCACGGCTTTTTTGCTTACCCGCGCGGTGCTGCCGGGCATGCGCGCGCGCGGCTACGGACGCATCGTCAATATCAGCTCAACCACTGGCACCCGGGGCAGCAACCCCGGTGAGACCGCCTACAGCGCGGCCAAGGCGGGCATGCTTGGCTTGTCTATGGGCCTGGCGCTGGAAGTAGCCAAGCAAGGCATCACGGTCAATAGCGTGGCGCCAGGCTGGATCGCCACGGGCTCAAGCACCGAAGAAGAACAGCATGCTGCGCTTTATACGCCACTGGGTCGCGCGGGTCGGCCGGAAGAAGTGGCGGCGGCAGTGGCCTTTTTAGCGTCCCCCGAAGCCAGCTACATCACTGGTGAAGTGATCGTGGTGGACGGTGGCAATTGCCTGATCGAAAACAAAGCCCCCTGAGCGCTTCTGCGTCGGTCAGGCGTTGTTGCAGGGATACTCGAAAATGCTCATTGACTGCAGTCAACTGCGCTTTTCAAGCACCCCAGCGCCTAGCCTGCCTCTAGCAGAACCACTCAGGCCAATTTGCTGAACTCCGGAGAATCCCATGCATAACTGCTCGCTGACCCTCGCTCAACTCCCCGCGCCGCCGCTACGGGGCTGAACGACCATGGCCGACAACCTGCAAGATCAACTCTACCAACGTATCCGTGAGGGCCTGCTGGCTGGACGCTTCCAGCCCGGCGAGCGGTTGAAAATCCGCGATCTGGCCGCCGAATGGGGCACCAGCCCGATGCCGGTACGCGCCGCGTTGCAGCGCCTCGTCGCTGAGGGTGCGCTGGAAGGTGAGCCGCAACGCTCGGTGCGCGTCCCGCCAATGACCCGCGAGCGCTACCAGCAGATCTTCCAGGTGCGCCTGAGCCTTGAAGGCTTAGCTGTGGAGCTGGCCACACCGCGCCTGACGCCGGCCGACCTGGCGGAGCTGCGCGACTGCGTGGCGCGCATGGACGTCGCCATCGAGCAGCGGCAGATCCAAGCCTATCTAGATGCCAACAGCCAGTTTCACCTGCACCTCTACAGTGCCTGCGGCAACCCAGTTCTGTTGCGCTCAATCGAATCGCTGTGGCTGCAGGTCGGGCCGTTTTTCAACCGGCTATTCACCGAAGCCGACCTATCGCTGCGTCTCAATGATTTCCATGAAAACGCATTTGCCGCCATCGAAGCCGGTGACGCCAAAGCCGCCCGGCAGGCCATGGAGCAAGACCTCAGCTACTTCGCGCGGTTTTTGCTGAACCTGCTGGAACTGGAGCAGGCGGCCAAGCGCAGCTAGCGGCAAGTTTCAGCTTTCCAGCCACACGTCGCGCACCCAATGCCAGACCGATTCCCAGGTTTCGTCTTCGTTGATTTCAGTGGTGTCGGCTTCCCAGAGCAGCACGGTGCCGTCGTCTTCGACCACGTAATAGTTACCGCGGTCTTCGCACAGGGGCACGAACTCGCGGGGCACGCCGAGGGACCAGGCCGTAGCAGCGACTTCGGGCAGGTAGGTGTGGGATTGCGGATCGGCGGCGGTGACCGGCTCCAGGCGACCATAGACCACATCACTGACCTGCAGCAGGTATTCGCGCAGGGCGAAAGGCAGGTGGATAAGGATTTGCTCCTGAATATCCACTAGCGTTTCTTCTTCCGGTAACTCCAGCGGGACGGGCACCGGCTCGTTGAGTTCGCGCAACTGTTCGATGACTTCTTCCACGGGGTGGCCTCTTTATGCAGGTAATACGGGAGCGTCTTATACCTTAGACGGGGCTGAGCAAAAAGCTGGCAAAGTGCTATCGTTCAGTTTAACTGAGGCGTCAGTTTTTTAACGTCATAAACTGGTCACATTATGAAGAGCCAAGCGCAAGAGTCTGAAGACGGTGTGCTAAGCGAGGAACAGCGGCTGCAGTTGCTGACCACGGCAGGCAAACGCAATCGGTTGTTTATCATCGGTTTGGCCGTGTTGCTCGGCAGCCTGATGCTGGCATCGGTGGGGTTGAACATTTACAGCCTGTTCAGTGTCAGCGAAGACCCGCGCATCGCGGTGCTGGAAAAGCAGGTGCTTAAGCTTGAGCAGCGGTTAGTGGTGCAGCAGAGCGCACTGAGTCATCAAGAAGCGTTATTGGCCAGTCAGCAGGCATCACAATTGACCGGGCTGTTCGAGCGGGTGGAAAACCCCGATACCATCGGCCAAGTCAGCAAGGTGCTGCAGGATCAAGAACACGATTACCAACAAGTGATGCAGGGCTTGAGGGTAGGCATGCGTGATCTGGCCAATATGCTGCCGGGCTCGCGCAGTTGGTTGGCGCAATACGAGGAAGCCATTGATCGCGCGCAACTCAACAGCCGTAAACGCAGCGAAGAGACACAGGCATGGAGCGAAAAAGCCCAGCAGCCGGTCCCGGCGGCCAAGCCGCCGGGCACAACTGTCGATCCGGGTTAATGCGTTAGCCCATATGGAAGAAGGCCAATTTGTTGCCATCGTGGTCGCGGAAATAAGCGCCGTAGAAGCCGGGCATGCGCTCGCCGGGTTCGCCTTCGCTTACTGCGCCGAGTTCGATGGCCTTGGCATACAGCTTGTCGACGCCTTCGCGGGAGCCGCCGGGTAGAGCCACCATGTTGCCGTTACCCGGGTTAGGCGCTTGCTTGTCGTAAGGCAGGCACAGGGCAAACATTGGCTGACCTTTGGCAGCGCCGTAGAAAGCGACGCGGCCGATGTCCATGACGATCTTGGCGCCCATTTCAGCCAGCAGGGGCGTGTAAAAGGCTTTGGCCTTTTCCATGTCGGCGGTGCCGATCATTGTGTATCCGATCATTGTTCAATCCTCAGGAGGGTAGTGTTGGCAGCATTAAGCTTGCCCGCAGAGTGTATCGGGCGCCAGCGCATACGTTTACTGAATGATGGATAAAGAAAAACCCGAGCATGCCCGGGTTTTCGAGGGTGCAGCGGGTATTAACCGTTCTGGCGGATACCGGCAACCAGCCACGGCTGGTTGTCACCGGCCGCACGTTCCATGCGCCAGCTTTCGCTGAACGCTTCGCCTTGGTCAAAGCGTGAGGTCTTGGCCACGCCGGTGAACGTTAGGGTGGCGACGGTCTTGTCGCTGAGGTCATCGACGCCATCCAGCTGCACGTCGAGATCGTCGACATAGGTGGACTGGAAGCCATCACCCAAATCGGCACGTTCGCGGCTAAGGAAGTCCAGCAGCTGTGGGGTGACGAATTCGGCAATCTTGCCCATTTCATTAGCATCCCAGTGCTGTTGCAAACTGAGGAAATGCTCACGGCCAGCGCTGACAAAGCTCTGCTCGTTAAACCAGGCCGGTGCATTGATCACCGGCTTGATGGCGGCGGCGCTGCTGCCACCGAAGATTGAGTGGGGTGCAGCTTGGGTCGGCATTTCCCGCTGGTAGGGCGCACCACCGGCAGCAGCAGGCTGAGCCTGACGACGACGGGCCGCGAGGAAGCGGAACAGCAGGAAGGCGATCAGGCCGAAGATCAGCATGTCCATGATCTGCAGGCCTTCAAAGCCATCGCCCATAAACATTGAGGCCAGTAAGCCACCTGCCGCGAGGCCGGCCAACGGGCCTAACCAGCGAGATGCGCCACTGGCGGCAGCGGTTTGACGACCGCCTGCAGCCGGTGCGGCCTGTTGCTGTTGGGCCGGCGCCTGACGGGCTTGGTGGCTGGGCGCCGAGCCGAAGGATTTGCCGCCGCCCATCCGCTTGGCTTCGGCGTCGAAACTCATGGTCAGGCCGAGGCTGAGGCACATGGCCAGGGCAATGCTAAGGAAACGCTGCATGATTAGCTGTCTCTTGGTTATTGGATCTATGCGCGGCATCTTGCCCGGCGAAACGGCTGCTGGCTAGGCATAGAATGTTTCCGGCTTTTGCCCGGTGTAACGCTGTGCACCGGCTGTGTGACGCTGGATTAGCGCCAGTTGTAGAGTTCTTTCTCAGACAGCTCGTGCATCAGGCGCGCGTGTGCCTGAAATGCCTGCATCGACGCCCAGATACGACCATTGAGCTCGGTTTGCCCGGCCAGCTCGCCAAGCACAACTTCTGACTCGCGCTGCAGCGCCTCAAGCACCTCGTCGGGGAAGCGTTTGAGCAGGGTGCCTTGCTGCTTGAGCTGATCGAGTGCCAGGGCGTTGTGGTAAACGTAATCGTCGAGTAAGTCTTGGTTGGCGGCCCGCGCGGCTTCGGTAAGGATGGCCTGCAAATCAGCCGGCAGGCTGTCGAGCGCTTGCTGGTTGATCAGCAACTCGAGCACCGCCTGCGGCTCTTGCCAGCCCGGGTAGTAGTAGAACTTGGCCGCTTTGTGCAGGCCGAACGCCAGGTCGTTGTAAGGGCTGACCCAGTCGGTGGCGTCGATGGCGTTGGTTTGCAGCGCGGTGAACACCTCACCGCCGGGCAGGTTGACGGTGGTGGCGCCGAGCCTGCTGAGCACTTCGCCGCCGAGGCCGGGCATACGGATTTTCAGGCCTTTAAGATCATCCAGTGAGTTGATTTCTTTGTTGTACCAGCCACCCATTTGCATGCCGGTATTACCCACTGCTAAGGGTTTTACGCCGAACGGTTGATAGGCTTCTTCCCACAACGCTTGGCCGCCGCCCTTGCTCAGCCAGGCATTCATTTCGCTGGCGGATAGGCCAAAGGGTACGGCAGTGAAGAACTGCGCGGCCGGCACCTTGCCCTTCCAGTAATACGCCGCGCCATGGCCCAGCTCGGCGGTACCGCGCGAGACCGCATCAAAGACTTCCAGTGGCGGCACCAGCTCGCCACCGGCGTACACCTTGATCGTCAGGCGCCCGGCGCTCATGGCCGCGACCCGCTCGGCCAGGCGCTCGGCAGCGGTGCCCAAGCCGGGGTAGTTCTTCGGCCAGGCGGTGACCATCTTCCATTGGAAGGTCTGCACCGGCTCAGCGCTGGCTTGTGGGGCGGCAGGTTCTTCCTTGCAACCGCTCAGGCCGAGAGCGGCGAGCAGGGCGCTGGCGAGCAGCAAAGGACGGCGGATCATGGAGGCTCCTTATTATTCGCAGGTTGATTCCGTAGCCCGGATCCAGTCCGGGATAAATCTTGAAGTGGCCCCGGATGGCGCTGCGCTTATCCGGGCTACGGTGTTGTCGCCGGTGTTGGCTAACGGTGGATAAGGCTACGCCATCGCCGCCTTGCTTGTGCAATAGCCATAACCTTTGGCATCACAACCTCGTAGCCCGGATGCAATCCGGGACAACCCTTGAGGCCGCCCCGGATTGTGCTGCGTTTATCCGGGCTACGGTGTTGTCGCTGGTGTTGGCTAACGGTGGATAAGGCTACGCCATCGCCGCTTTGCTTGTGCAATAGCCATAACCTTTGGCATCACAACCTCGTAGCCCGGATGCAATCCGGGACCACCCTTGAGGCCGCCCCGGATTGTGCTGCGTTTATCCGGGCTACGGTGTTGTTGCCGGGCTGTTATTAAAGCGCCTGCAGCTTGGCATAGCTCAGCATCAGCCACTTGCTGCCTTCGTTCTCAAAATTCACCTGCACCCGTGCCTGGGCGCCTGCGCCTTCGAAGTTGAGGATGGTGCCTTCGCCAAACAATGAATGCTGCACGCGCTGGCCGAGGTTGAAGCCGGTGTCCGGCACGGCGCTGCCGGCGAACAGGCTGTCGCCGCTCATGCTGTTGCTGCCCATGTTGCGGCTCACCGCGCCGAACGGCCGGCTGACGCTGTTGGACAGGCGCACTTCCTGAATCAGCTGCGGTGGAATCTCACGGACGAAGCGCGACACCTTGTTGTAGGTTTCGCTGCCATACAACCGGCGCGTTTCGGCATAGGTGATCACCAGCTTGCTCATGGCGCGGGTGATGCCGACGTACGCCAGGCGGCGTTCCTCCTCCAAACGGCCGGGTTCTTCTAGGCTCATCTTGTGCGGGAACAGGCCTTCTTCCATGCCCACCAGAAACACTTGGGGGAACTCCAAACCCTTGGCGCTGTGCAGGGTCATCAGCTGGATGCTGTCTTCGTTTTCCGCCGCTTGGGTGTCGCCGGCTTCCAGCGAGGCGTGGCTGAGGAAGGCTTGCAGCGGGCTCAGCTCGTCGTCTTCGTTGTTCTCGAAGGTGCGTGCGGCGCTGACCAGCTCTTCCAAGTTTTCGATGCGCGCTTGGGCTTTTTCGCCTTTCTCAGCTTTGTGATAGGCGATCAGCCCGCTCTGCTCGATGACTGTCTGGGTTAACAGGTGCAGGGACATGTCCTGCGCTTTGGCAGTTAAGGTGTTGATCAGCTCGACAAACCCGGCCAGGGCACCCGAAGCGCGGGCTGGCAGGGCCTTGGCCGCGACCATCAGGTTGATCGCGCCCCACATCGACACATCATGTTCGCGGGCGTATTCGCGAATGGTTTCGACGCTTTTTTCGCCAATACCGCGCGCCGGCACGTTGATCACCCGCTCCAGCGCCGCATCGTTGCCACGGCCATCGAGCAGGCGCAGGTAGGCCATGGCGTTCTTGATTTCGGCCCGCTCGAAGAAGCGCTGGCCGCCATAGATGCGGTACGGAATCTTCTCGCGCAGCAGCGCTTCTTCGAGTACCCGTGATTGCGCGTTAGAGCGGTAAAGGATGGCGATGTCGCTGCGCTTGAGGCCGTCTTTGCGCAGGGCGTCCTCGATCGTCTCGACCACGTAACGCGCTTCGTCGTGCTCGTTAAACGCCGAGTACAGGTTGATCGGCTCGCCGTCAGCGTCTTCGGTCCACAGTTCTTTGCCTAGGCGGCCCTGGTTGTTGGCAATCAGTGCGTTAGCGGCCTTGAGGATGCCGGCGGTGGAGCGGTAGTTCTGCTCCAGGCGGATCACTTCGGCGTCGGCAAAGTCAGCGGAGAACTGTTGGATATTCTCGATCTTCGCCCCGCGCCAGCCATAAATCGACTGGTCGTCATCACCCACCACCATCAGGCTGTCGCCACCTTTGGCGAGCAGGCGCAGCCAGGCGTACTGCACCGCGTTGGTGTCTTGGAACTCATCCACCAACACATGGCGGAAGCGCCGCTGGTAGTGCTCCAGCAGGCCCGGTTTATCGCGCCACAAATCAAGCGCACGCAGCAGCAACTCGGAGAAGTCGATCACCCCAGCACGTGCGCAAGCAGCCTCATAGTCTTCGTAGATTTTCAGCATGGTGGCGAGGAACAGGTCACCGCCGGGCTGGATATTCTTCGGCCGCAGGCCTTCATCCTTCTGCCCGTTGATAAACCACTGCGCCTGCTTGGGCGGCCAGCGTTGTTCGTCCAGGCCGAGGTCGCGGATCACCCGTTTAACGATGCGCTGCTGGTCGTCGGAATCGAGAATCTGGAAGTTCTCGGCCAGGCCGGCTTCCTGCCAGTGCGCGCGCAACAGGCGATGGGCTAAACCGTGGAAGGTGCCGACCCACATGCCGGCCGGGCTCTGCCCAAGCATCTGTTCGATGCGGTGGCGCATTTCGGCGGCGGCTTTATTGGTGAACGTCACCGACAAAATACTGTGCGGCGAGGCGTTCTCGATCTGGATCAACCAGGCGATACGGTGCACCAGCACGCGGGTTTTACCGGAGCCGGCACCGGCCAGCACCAGTTGGCGGCCCACACGCGCGGCAACTGCCTGGCGTTGGGCATCGTTAAGGGAGGCAATCAGCAGTTCAGGGTCATTTTGCATCGCGGCATTCTAGGGGGCTGCGTCAGGCAGGGCAAACCAGGCCGTTGCGCAGATTTTAATGGACGACTGGCCAGTCAGCTTGGTGGCCCTCGATGAGGGCTGGCTGCGGGTACTCAGCATCAGGTATTTACCGGGTGAATTAACCCCTTTGTTGCTTGGGCGAAGCCTCTAGCTCGCGTATGCTGGCGCGCTAGTTAGGCAACCATTACAAGAAAATCGCCTATGACCGCCTCACTTTTATCTGCCATACCCGATGGCCTCAAACCGACCTCTGGGCAGGATGTTGCTGAGCTGTTTGCAACCGACATCGCCGCCGAGCGCACCCGTATGCTTTATCAGGGCTCGGAAGTGCCTACCCTGTTTATGCTGCTCTGCGGCGTAGCCTGTGCGTTCTTATTATGGGCGCCGCTGCCGCCGGCGTTGTTGGTCAGCTGGTCGATTTGGCTGGTGATCCTCGCCGTGCTGCGCCTGGTGCAGGTGCATACCTTTAACAAGGCCTTGCCCAGCCGACAGGCTGAGCGCCATTGGTTGCTGCTGTTTTTACTAGGCGCTGGAGCCTCTGGGCTGACATTGGCATTTGCGGTCATCGCGCTGGTGCCCGCTGATGTGTTTTACCTGCAAGCGCTGGTCTATGGCCTTATTTCAGCGGTAATCCTCTCTGCCAGCGTGGCCTATGCGATAAGCTTTTCGGCGTTTCTGGCCTTTGCCTTGCCTTGTCTGTTGCCCTCTGTGGGCTACTTGCTGATCAGCGACAATACACTGCAACAGGGCTGGGGCCTGCTCGGCAGTATCTTGATGCTGGCCTTGCTGGTGGTCGCTTGGCAGGTCAATCGTCTGGTGCAGCGCAGCTTGCTGCAGCGTTTTCACAATCAAATGCTGATTAACAACCTGGAACATGCCAAGCAGCAGGCGGATGGGCTTAACAGCGAGCTGGCCCATGAAGTGGAACAGCGCCGGCGCGCCGAGGGTGAGCTGCGTCAGGCCCACAGCGAGCTGGAAATACGCGTGATCGAGCGCACCCTCGAGCTGGATAAAACCAGTGTCGCCCTAGGCAAAAGTCGTGCGCGCCTGACCTTGGCTGTTGAGGCCAGTGAACTGGGCCTGTGGGACTGGGACCTGCAAAGTGATGCCGTGCACCATTCGCGACTCAAAGAAATATTCGGCCTAGAGCCCGACGATGTGCAGGTGATGCTGCGCGACCTGACCCCACGCCTGCACCCTGATGATCTGCCGGCGCTGCGCCACGCCCTTGTCGAGCATATGAAGGGGCGTAGCGACGATTATCAGGTTGAGTACCGTATCAAACACGCCAACGGTCACTGGGTGTGGGTTGAAGACCGTGGCCGCGCGGTGGAGCGTGATGCCGAGGGCCGCGTGCTGCGCATGCTTGGCACCCGTCGCGACATCAGCGCACGGAAGGTGCAGGAGCAGCAACAGCAATTAGCCGCCACGGTGTTCGAGGCGACGCGCGAAGGCATCGTGATTCTTGATCCGCATTATCGCCTGCTGTCGGTCAACCAGGCTTTTTGTGAACTCACCGGTTATCGCCAAGATGAAGTGCTCGGTAAAAGTGCAATCAGCCTTACTAGCAGCGACGACTCTCGACGCCAGTACCAGCGGATCCGTCAGGAGCTGGAGAAAAGCGACACTTGGTGCGGCGAGTTGACTGAGGCGCGTAAAAATGGCGAGTTTTATCCGCAGTGGCTGCAGCTCAACGTGGTGCGTGATGCGCGAGGCCACCTCAGCCACATCGTCGGTTTCTTTGCCGACCTGTCCTCTCGGCGCGAGGCCGAGGAGCGCCTGCGTTACCTATCAGATTATGACGAGCTGACCGGTTTAGTTAATCGCAGCCTGTTTAAGCAGCGCCTGCACGAAGCTGCTCAGCGGGCGCGACAGCGCGGACGTAGCATTGCCCTGCTGCATATCAACCTAGACCGCTTCAAGTTACTCAACGACAGCCTCGGTCATGAAGTGGCCGACCAGCTATTACGCCAGATCAGCCTGCGCTTAACCCAAGCGATGCCTGCGGCCGATACCTTGGCGCGGTTGTCCGGTGACGAGTTCGCTATTTTGCTCGACTCATGCGACAGCCTCTCCAGCCTGTCCCAGCTGGCCAGTCATTTGCTAAGCCAGCTGCACCTGCCAATCACCGTGGACGGTCACGAATTGGTGGTCAGCGCCTCGCTGGGTATTAGCGTGCTGCCTGACAACGCGCGGGAAGTCTCCGCATTGGTCAGCCAGGCCAATATGGCCATGCAACATGCCAAGCACTTGGGTGGCAACACCTTCCAGTTCTACACCGACAACCTGCAGGCCTGCACGTTGGAGCGTTTGCAGCTGGAAAATCAGTTGCGAAAAGGCATCGAAGAAGGCCAGCTGGAGGTGTTCTATCAGCCCAAACTGTGCCTGGCCACCGACAGCCTCAACGCTGCAGAAGCGTTGGTGCGCTGGCGACACCCAGAGCGAGGCTTGGTAGCGCCGAGCGACTTTATCGGCCTGGCCGAAGAAACCGGCTTAATTGGTGCGATTGGTGAATTTGTTCTGCGTCAGGCCTGCTATCAAGCGCGTGCTTGGCAGGTTGCAGGCTTGGCCCAGATACGCGTCTCGGTGAACCTTTCGGGGCATCAGCTGCGCCAAGGCAACTTGCTCAGCCTGGTACGCCAAGTGCTGGACGAAACCGGCTTGGCCGCGCCATTTCTTGAGTTGGAACTGACCGAAAGTCAGCTTCTAGAGAACGTTGAAAGCGTGATCAGCACTTTCCAACAGCTGCGTGATCTGGGGGTGAAGCTGGCGATTGATGACTTCGGCACCGGTTATTCTTCGCTCAGCTACCTCAAACGCTTCCCGGTGGATTACGTCAAGATCGACCAAACCTTTATTCGTGATCTCACGCATGGCAGCGAAGACGCTGCGATCACCCGCGCAATTATCGTCATGGCTCACAGCTTGGAGCTGAAAGTGGTCGCCGAGGGCGTCGAAACCCAAGCGCAGATGGATTTCCTCAAAAGCCAACGCTGCGATGAAATTCAGGGCTACTTGATCAGCAAGCCGGTGCCAGCCGAACAGTTTGCGCAGCTGCTGCGCGAGCAAATGGAACCGTGACGAAGGCCGGGCCGTGCTGCGGGTCAAGCGCTGCACGGCTGCCTTGGGCAACGTGAAACAGATCGGCGGTGAGTGCCCAAGCCTTCGCGGTTACTGCCGATGCTGTCGCAGAGTCTAATTACCCCATCAGCCATCCCGGAGTCCTTTATGAGCCCGTTCGAAGCCCTGCACCTGCCCAACGGCAGCGTCATCCCCAATCGTATTGCCAAGGCGGCGATGGAAGAAAACCTGGCCGACCTCACGCAGGGCCCGTCTGCCGAGCTGTTGCGCTTGTATCAGGCGTGGGCTGAAGGCGGCACCGGTTTGCTCCTGACCGGTAATGTGATGATCGACCGGCACGCCATGACCGGCCCCGGCGGGGTGGTGTTGGAAGACGAGCGTCAGCTGGATAAATTCCGCGAGTGGGCACGTATTGGCCGCTGCCAAGGCGCGCAGATCTGGATGCAACTCAATCATCCGGGGCGGCAGATGCAGGCCAATCTTGGCCAGCAAACCGTCGCGCCCTCGGCCGTGGCGCTGGAGTTGGGCGGTTTGTCGAAGATGTTCCCGCTGCCCAAGGCGCTGGATGAGGCCGAGATTGCAGATTTGATTCAGCGCTTTGCGCGCAGTGCGCAACTGGCTGAGGAGGCTGGTTTTAATGGCGTGCAGATTCATGCTGCGCATGGCTATCTAATTAGCCAATTTCTTTCGCCGTTGAGCAATAAGCGCACCGACAGCTGGGGCGGTTCGCTGGAGAACCGCGCCCGGCTGCTGCTGGAAGTGATCAAGGCGGTGCGTGCACGGGTCACGCCGGGTTTCAGCGTGGCGGTCAAACTCAATTCGGCGGACTTTCAGCGCGGCGGCTTTGCCGAAGCGGACGCTAAGCAGGTGGTGTTGCTGCTTAATGGGTTGGCGGTAGACATGGTCGAATTGTCGGGTGGCAGCTACGAAGCACCGGCGATGCAGGGTGATGCGCGCGACGGTCGGACCTTGGCGCGCGAGGCCTATTTTCTGGAGTTCGCCGGCGAGATTGCCGCTGTGGCGAAGATGCCGATCATGGTCACCGGCGGCATTCGCCGCTTGCCGGTCGTCGAGCAAGTATTGGCCAGCGGTGTGGCCATGGCGGGCATCGGCACGGCGCTGGCGATTGAGCCGGCATTGCCGAAACAATGGCAGGCCGGGCAGCGCGAAGCGCGTGCCGAGTTGCCGCCGATTCGCTGGAAGAACAAGGCCTTTGCCTCGCTGGCGTACATGGCCACGGTGAAGTTTCAACTGCGCCGGCTCAGTAACGGTAAACGCACTGATGCGCAGGTGTCGCCGTTGCGCGCGTTGCTGCTGGAGCAACTGAAAACCGCGCGCCGCACCCGTGTTTATAAGCGGTTGATGGCCAGCCTGGGTTAATCGGGCAGGTGCCCGGTTTTCACCCAAATCAGGCAGCCCTGTTCGCTGAACGGGGTGTGCTGTGACAGGTGCGGGCTGCGCAGCCAGCTCCCGGCCGGGTAGTCACCGAACTCATCTTGAAAGGTGCCTTCAAGGACAAAAATTTCCTCACCGCCCCAATGCCGGTGCGCGTTGAAATAAGTGCCGGGCGCCCAGCGCACCAGGGCCACGTTTTCGCTGCCATGTTGATGCAGCGGCAATACCTGCAGGCCCGGGACTAAACCTTGACGCCATTCGGCGCGGCGGCTGTCGATCACCACATGTTCGCGGTCATCTTCGGCAAATTGCATCAGTTTGACCAAGATTGTGCAGCCCTCTCGGCTGAAGGGTGCGTGCTGGCTGCCGATGGGGTTGCGCACGTAGGTGCCGGCCGGGTAATCGCCGCGCTCATCGGAAAAGACGCCGTCGAGCACCAAAAACTCTTCACCGCCCGGATGCTGATGGGCGCTGAAGTGAGAGTCTGCGGCATAGCGCACGATGGAGGTGGCGCGGGCCACCTCTTCGCCAATGCGGTCGAGCATGCGCCGTTCCACCCCCGGCATCGGCGATGCGCGCCAAGGGCTGTCGTCCGGGCGCACCAGCGCACGTTGGCTGAAATCGGCATTCAGTTGCATGGTCGAAATTTCCTCTGGCGGTCAAACGGCGTGGCGCACGGCGTGTGCTGAGTGCGGGTTAGTGGTGCTTGAGCAGCGTCAGCAAGGCTTCGGCTGTCGCCTCCGAGGACGCCGGATTTTGCCCCGTGATAAGCAGGCCATCGACCTTCACATGGCTCTGCCAGTCGTTGACGCTGGAGTAATGCCCACCGTTAGCGATCAGCATGTCCTGCAGCAAAAACGGCACCACCGTGGTCAGCTGCACAGCGGCTTCTTCGCTGTTGCTAAAGCCGGTCACCTTTTTGCCGCTGACTAAGGGCTGGCCGTCAGCGGCCTTCACATGGCGCAGCACCCCCGGTGCATGGCAGACCGCTGCCACGGGTTTGTTTTGTCTGTGGAAGTGCTCGATCAGGGCGATGGAGGTGCGGTCCTCGGCCAAATCCCACAGCGGGCCATGGCCACCTGGGTAAAACACGGCGTCAAAGTCGTCGGCTTTTACCTGGTTCAGCGGCACGGTGTTGGCCAGCGCGTGTTGTGCGGCGGGGTCAGCCTTAAAGCGCTCGGTGGCCGCTGTTTGTGCATCGGCGTCGTCACTTTTGGGATCAAGCGGCGGCTGGCCACCCTTGGGTGATGCCAGGGTCAGCTGCGCGCCAGCATCTTTAAAGACGTAGTAGGGTGAGGCGAATTCCTCCAGCCAGAAGCCGGTCTTTTTCCCGGTGTCGCCGAGTTGGTCGTGCGATGTCAGTACTAACAGAATCTTCATGGCGTATTCCTTGGGCCACAGCCCGTAATGGTATGAATGGCGTGCAGGTTAAGCGGGTTGTGCCGTCTCGATAACTGAAAAGGCTTAATGATGAGTATCGAGTGTATGCATAACCCAGCCCTTGCAGCGTTAAGACCGCAAGCAGGCTAAGCGCTGGAGTGTCCATAGGGCACCGCGCATAGCCACGGCGCAGGTCGCTGCGCCGGGCCGGATTAAGGCGCCGGGCGCTGGGCGTTTAGGCGTTATGGCTGCGGCTTGTAGCCCAAACGCAGGCCGCCCCAATGCCGGCCCTGAATCATGATCGGCACAGACAAGTCGTGCATCAGCTCGCCGGTGTCGCGCATGTAGGTTTGCAGCAGCAAAGGCTTCTGATGGCTGCCGCAGCGGATGCCGGTGCGGTCGTTGAACAGGCGTTTGCTGCGGCTCTTCAGGCTGTCCACGGCGCGGTCGCCGGTTTGTGCATGGTTGAAGGCGCTGTTGTGGGTCGGTACATAGCCTTCCGGCGTGCAGGCGATGACGAATACCAAGCCTTCGTGCTGGCTGAGCAGCGGTTCCTGAATGGCAGGCAGCACGCCGTCGGCATAGCGGTCAAAGCGGGTGCTGTATTTGGCCGGGAAGCTACCCGCAATCGGCTGGTAATGGCGGTCGAACAAATCATTTGCGCTGATTCTGCCTTGGCTTATATCGGTTTCAAACTGCACGGCAATTTGCTTGGCGGCGCTAAGCGCCAGGTCAAAAATACGCTGGTGATAGTCATCCAAGCCGACTTCGGCGAGCTGCTCGCTGATGCGTTCGGCCTGACCGACTAAGCGCTCAGCCGCGCTGCTGAGCTGGCGGGTTTGGCCCTCGCTGTCGCTGACATCGTTGCGCAGTTGGCCGACGGCAACGGACAACTCCGCTAGGCGTTCATGGTTGTGTCGGGTGCCGGTGTCGATGTGCCCGACCTGCACTTCAACCTCCTCGGCCAGGCTGGCGATACCCTGTAATTGCTCGCCGGTGTGCTCAACCTGCTGTGCGGCCAAGGTCAGCTGCTCGGCTTGTTGTTGCATATGGCTGACCACTGCGGCGCTCTGCTGGCGGATGTCGCTGACCATTTGCGTAACCTCTTCGGTGGCGCTGCTGGTGCGTCCAGCGAGGTTGCGCACTTCATCGGCGACCACGGCAAAGCCGCGGCCGAGGTCACCGGCGCGGGCGGCCTCGATGGCCGCATTGAGCGCCAGCAAGTTAGTTTGGCTGGCGATAGATTGGATCACCTGAGTGACTTTTTCGATCTGCTCAGTGCGCGCACTGAGGCCATCAATCAGCTCGCGGCTGGTGCTGGTTTGTGCGCTCAGGTGCTGCATGGTGGTGATGGCTTGACGCAGTTCCTGCTGCCCGCTGTTGCTGCTCTGCCGCACGCTTTGCGCCGCCAGCAAGGTGTGCTCGGCGCGCTGGGCGTTGTCCTGTTCGGTGTGAGTGATGGCTTCGGCGGCGTGGTCGATTTGCTCGGTCGCGGCCAGCTGCGAGGTCAGTTTGCCGGCTAAATGTTGCGCCGCATGGGCCACCTCAGCGGCCGCGAGGGCGTTGTGGCAGGTTTGCCGTGACAAATTTTGGCTAAGGCTGCTGAACGGACTTTGCTGCGCATCGGTGTGCAGCGGTTGTTCTTCATGTTGGCGCTGCCATGGCCCTAACCACGGCCACAGGGCCAACAGAAGAAAAGATGGAATGCTGATAAACCAAGGCAGCTGAATTTGCTGGTAGACCGCCATCAATCCGGCCAGGCCGATGGCGTGCAGCAGGCAGGCCTTGGGGTAGGTAATAAACGCAGAACGCATGACAAACCTCATTATTTTTGTTCTGGCCGGGCTCACACCAGAGCCTTTCTGCGCCGTGCCGCTATGGCCATGGGCCTGGCGTAGGCGGGTCGAGCCTGTTGCTGCTGTTTGCTTGGCCTGGGTAGGCAATCGGCTGTTGTCGTCGATTCTGTAGACCATAGTGGGTGATGCTCCTGCGGCCAACCTTAACCGTAAGGCTGATTCGAGCACCCATGACGGTCATGGGCCATGGCACTTTGGTCGCACGTACGCTTATCGCTTCGCTTGGTGAAGCGCCCAGAGGCTAAAAACGATGACGCTGGATAAAGCCCTTATCAAGGTAGTCCTTCCACCGGCCATAGAGTTGGCCGTCGGCGCTGTAGCCATGCCAGTCCAGCAGTGCGCCGCCATCGCCAGTGGCCAGCAAGGCCAAGCTTTGTGGTTGTGGGCGGTAGCGTTTAAGCGCCAAGCCGCGCAGCGCGGCATTCAAATTGGCTGCTAGCACCGGGCCTTGGCGCACGGCATAGACGCCGCTTTTGCGTGCGCCGGGTAGGCTGGCGCAGTCACCCACGGCAAAAATAGTGGGGTGGGTGTAACTTTGCAGCGTGGGTGCAATCAGGACAAAACCGCGTTCATCGCAGCCTAGGCCGCTGTGTGTTGGCCACGCAAATGCCTTGGCGCCGCTGGCCAGTAACAAGCGCTGGCCACGCCACACGGGCTCATTACCGCTGAGTAGGCAGTCGTTTTCGATGCGGCTGATCGGGCAGTCCTCGCGCACCTCCACGGCGTGTTGACGCAGATGCCCCAGCGCACGCAAACGCACCCCCGGCGACAAGCCATCAAGCAGATGACCGGCGCTGAACAACGCCACGTGCGGCACTTTACCGGCCAAGGCCAGCGCCAACTCAACCCCTGCTGCGCCGCCACCAAGAATCGCCATAGGTTGTGGTGCAGCCTGCCAGCGTTGCCAGCCGGCAAAGAAGGTGTCGAAGGGTTTGACGGCCAGCAGTTGCATGCCCTCGCCACGCTGGGGTGGTAGGCCGATTTGTGCGCCAACATTGAGCGACAACCAGTCCGCATTAAGGCTGCGACCATCACTCAACTGCACTTGCTGTTGAGCCGCAGACAGGCCTTCAACCGGGCTGATGATCAGCTCGACCTTGGCCGCGCGACAGAGCGCCGGCAGCTCCACTTGGCAATCTGCGGCGCTGTGCCGCCCTGCCAGCAGACCCGGCAACATGCCGGAATACCAGGCCGCAGGGCCAGGGCTAATCAGAGCAATACGCCCCGGCGGGCGGTCGACCAATGCCCAGCGGCGCAGCACGCCGAGGTGGGCGTGACCGGCGCCGATCAGTAGCAGGTCGTAGTGGTCAGTCAATGTGAGGCGTCCCTGATTGTCGAAGAGGTTGATGCGCAGCAATACGCGGGTCGTAACGGGTGGCCAATCTATGCAACGCTTGCGATCGCACACACAAGCGTGGCCCGCATTACCCAAGTCGAACCGGCCACAGTGTCTATCCAGGCGCTTGGGCAATAGACAACATACAGCAGACCACAGTCACCAGAAGCGAAGGACATGTCCACATGAATGGGTTAAACAACCGTATTCCCCCACCTCTGATCGCCTTTCTTTGCGCGCTGCTGATGTGGCTGGGAGCACAGCAATGGTCATTCAACCTTCAGGTGGCCTTTCCATGGCGGCTGGGCATTGCCCTGCCGATTATGCTGTTGGGGGTTCTGTTGTCCATGGCTGGGATGCGCTTATTTAAGCAAGTGCGCACCACATTTAGCCCGTTGAAGCCGCAGAAGGCCTCGGCATTGGTCACCTCTGGGGTCTATCAGTACACGCGCAACCCCATGTATTTAGGCATCGCCGTGGTGCTGTTGGCGTGGACGCTGCTGCTGGCCTGGCCACCGGCTCTGCTCGGGGTGGTCGGTTTTGTGCTGTACATGAACCGCTTCCAGATCAGTGCGGAGGAGCGCGCACTGCACGCGCTGTTTGGGCAGGACTTTGCCCAATACTGCGCGCGGGTGCGGCGTTGGGTTTAAGGGGCGCGACGCACCTGCGGCGCGGCAAAGTAGCTTTCGGCGGACTCGCCGGTGTTGTCGCTGTCCGCTGCAAACACCACACCGAGGATCTTGCGCGGCGCGCTGCCGAAGGCAGCGATGGCATCGGCGCGCAGGTCGCGCGACTCGGTTAACCATTGCCCGAGCGGCGCTTGCGGGCCGCGCAGCACAACCATCTCGACCGTTTCGGTGTAGGCGCTACGGGCATGTGTGCCCGGCGCTTCGCGGTTGTCCCAGACGTAACTGAGGGTTGCCGCCGGCAGGTCGGGATCAAAAAAGGTGCGCGCTAAGCGCAGCTTTTGCCGGGTGACAAAGCTCAGCGAGTCCAGCGGATAATCCAGCAACACATACACTCGCGCGGCGTAATCGTCGCCCTCGCGGGTGGCGAAGCGGGCCTTGTCTAGGCGCTGCTCAGTGCGCCATTGCCAGCTGAGTTGCCAGGCTTGATCGCCGGGCAGGCTCAGCGGATGCAGCAGACCACCGGCGGCGGCATCGGCGTTGATGCGCAGGGCACGTTTGCCGCCCATGTCCACCAGCGTGCGTTCAGATGGCTTGAGCTTGGGAATGTCCGCCCGCTTCCACGGCGTGGACCATTCGCCGGCCGGCGGGCCAGCTGTCCACGCTGTCAGCAGGTTGTCGGCTTGAGCCAGCGGTGCCGCCAGCAGCAGGCTCAGCGCCAAGTAACGCATCAGCTGCGCCGCCATGTGTGGAAGCGTTCAACCAATCGCAACAGTCCTTGCGGGGCATGCGCACGCTTCCATTCACCCGCTGCATACTTGTTCGCTTCGGCCATGGTCGGGTACGTGTGAATGGTGCCGAGAATCTTATTCAGGCCCAAGTTGTGCTTCATCGCCAACACGTACTCGGCGAGGAGTTCGCCCGCGTGCTCGCCGACAATAGTGGCCCCAAGAATCTTATCTTTGCCCGGCACGGTCAGCACTTTTACATAACCGTGGGCGGCTTCGTCGGCGATGGCGCGATCAAGATCGTCAATGCCATAGCGGGTCACCTCATACGGGATGTTCTGCGCTTTGGCTTCGCCTTCGGAGAGGCCGACCCGCGCCACTTCCGGGTCGGTAAAGGTGCAAGCGGGGATCACCCGGTAATCCACTTTGAAGCGCTTGAAACCGCTAAACAGTGCATTGACTGCAGCAAACCAGGCTTGATGCGCCGCGACATGGGTGAACTGGTAAGGCCCGGTGACATCGCCCACGGCATAGATATTGGGGAAGCGCGTGGCGAGGTATTCATCGGTTTCCAAGGTGCCGTTGGGCCGCACCGTCAGGCCCAGCTCTTCGACGCCGTAACCGCTGACATTGGCCACCCGACCGAGGGCCAGCAGCAGGCCATCGAACGCGATGGTGACTTCCTCACCCGTATCTTGGCGACGGGCGATCATGCGTTGCTCGCCGTTGATCACTTCAAAGCGCTCAGCGCGGTGTTGCAGGCGCACATCGACGCCGTCAGCGCGCAGGCTGTTGAGCACCAGCTCGCTGGCGTCAGCGTCCTCGCGCGGCAGCAGGCGCTCGGCCAGTTCGACCTGAATCACTTGGCTGCCAAGGCGCTGGAAGGCCTGGGCTAACTCGCAGCCAATCGGCCCGCCCCCCAGCACCAGCAACCAGCGCGGTTGTTCGCGTAGGCCCCAGATGGTGTCCGAGGTGTAGGCGCGAACTTGATCCAGGCCGGGAATATTCGGCACCAGTGGCCGTGCGCCGGCCGCGATGATCAAGTTGCGGCTGGTCAGGGTTTGGCCATTAACTGCAACTGACCAAGGCGAGAGGATTTTCGCCTCACCCTGAATCACCTCAACACCTAGCCCGGTGTAACGTTCCACCGAATCGTGCGGCTCGATATCAGCAATAACCCGCTGAATGCGCGCCATGACGGCGGGGAAGTCCACTTGTCCCTGCACGCCGGTGAAGCCCAGGGCCTCACCTTTCTTCAATTCGTTAGCCAGTTTGGCTGAGCGCAGCAGCGCCTTGGAAGGTACGCAGCCGGTGTTCAGGCAGTCGCCACCCATTTGGTGTTTTTCGATCAGGCTGACCTTGGCCTTCACCGCTGCAGCGATATAGGCGCTGACCAAGCCGCCGGCACCGGCGCCAATCACCAGCAGGTTGCGATCAAAGCTTTTTGGTTTGTGCCAGCCGGCGTAAACCCGACGAGCCTGAATCAGCCCGAGCAGCTTACGGGCGATCAGCGGGAACACGCCGAGCAGCACGAAGGCGCCGAGCAGGCCCGGCGAGAGGATGCCGGAAAGCGACTCCAGCTGGCCCAGCTCACGGCCGGCGTTCACGAACACCAAGGTACCCGGCAGCATGCCCAGCTGGCTGACCCACCAATAGGTGCGAACCGGCAGCCGCGTCAGGCCCATGGCCAGGTTGATCAGGAAGAATGGGAAAGCCGGCACCAGGCGCAGGGCGAACAGATAGAAAGGACCTTCGCGCTCTATGCCGGCGTCGATCTTGGCCAGCCGTTGACCAAAACGCCCCTGTACCCAGTCACGCAGCAGGAAACGACTGCTGAGCATGGCCAGCGTGGCCCCGGCGGTGGAGGCAAATGACACCAGTACAAAGCCTTCAAGCAGGCCAAACAGTGCGCCAGCAAGCAGGGTCATCAACGCTGCGCCAGGCAGCGACAGCGCCGTAACCGCAACGTAGGCGAGGAAGAACACCCCAGCAGCCAGCCAGGGCTGATCGGCGACGTGAGCATTCAGCGCCGTCTGCTGAGCCTTGAGTGCATCAAGGTTCAGGTATTGGCCAATATCAAAAATAAAGAAGCTGCCCAGCAGGGCCAAAATCACGCCCATCAAGGCAAGTTTGCGGCTATTCATCAGTCAGCGCCTCCAGAGCGCAAAGGCTTTGGCACAGGCTAAAACCGGCCAGTAGGGCGAGCTGCGGCTGATCCGCAACAGCCCCTAAAATACGTGAGCGATAAGATAACGCCGCCGGGCTGGATGCAGGCCAATGGCGGTCGAAGTCGGCGAGAAAAGCAGGGTGATCGTAGTTCAGCGCCAAGGCCTCGATAAATAGCCCGTCACGCTGACAGCGGTACAGCGCCGCCGGATGTGGCGTGGTGGCGATGCGGCTGAGCAGGCCATAGTAGCCGCCGGCAAAATTGGGCAGGCCGGCGGCACCGTTATTGATCACCGCGCCGTGCGTAAGGTTCAACGCGGCGGCCGCGCAGCTATGGCTGGTGGCCAATACCTGAAGGTTTTGCGCCTGCAGCCAAGCGTCCAGCTGCTGCTGGCGGGGCTTGTCAGTCAGGGCTTCACGCGAGCACGCCCAGCCAGCCAGGGATTGCTCGTCACCATGGCTGATGGCAACGCGTTGGCCGCCTACGTTGACCAGCGCGGTGCTGGGTCGCGCGGCCAAGCGTTCGGCCATACCGGGCAGGCTCTGCACGGTGTGGTTTAACGCCAGCTGGATCGCATTGGAGCGTTCGACCACGCCGTCGTCCACGCTTGCGGGGTAAGCGCAGCCACAGCCGGCGCCGCTGTCATCGGCACGGCCCAGCTCCGTTTCGACATTGCCACGCAGCGCCAGATGAGCGCTTAGACCGTGTTCGATCTGCTGAAAAATCTCGGCATCGCGATCAAACCAGTGGGCATCACCGTTAAACACCACGCGCGCGCCCGGTTCAGTGATCAAACGTTTCTCTAACGCGCTCAGGGCCTGACGATTGCCGTACAAGCCACCGACCACGTAGAGGGCTTCACAATCGAAAAGTGGCTCGCCGGCGAAGGCATCTCGCGCTAGGCGATAGTCCAGCGGGCAATCGCGGCCTGCACGCATCAAGCGATACCTTGCGGGCGAGTGCGTAACCAGCCGGGAATCAGGTAGCCCAGCACACAGAGGCCCAAGCCATACAGGTTGGTGCCCAGCAGCACGGCGTATTTGCCATCACCGATGGCCCAGCTTTGTGGAATCCAGTTCAGGGTCAGGCCCACGCCGAGGCCGATGCCGGTCCAGAAACTCAGGTGAAAGCCCAAACGCGTGGGCGTGGTCAGGCCATGCAGAATAAACACGGGGGCCAGGCCGATGACCATGGTGCCGCTAATCGTGGTGGCCTTGAGAATGTCGGTGCCGGCAATCATCGGCAAGTTGCCGAGCAGGGCGAACACCACCATCACGGCCATGCCCACGCCAATGGCTTTCTGCCCCAAGTCGCGCCCGGCCAGCTTGGGTAGCTCACGCCCGGCCAGTTTGGCCAGGCTAGAGAAGGTGGAGTCCAGGGTTGAGCCGGCGGCGGAAACCATCACCACGGTCATCACCATCAGCGCGCCAATGCCCATGGTTTTAGCCAAGGCGGCGGGTACGTTGTCTGAGGCGGCGAGGCCGGTGAGTTGCGCATGCACACCGATCAGGCTGAACGCCAAGATGGCGATAAAGCCCAGCACACCGGCAATGACGAAGGAGCGGCGCATGGCTTTTTCTTCACTGATAAAGCCGCGATCGGTCAGCACCGGGTCATGGAAGCCATAACTAAAGGCTTGCAGACCGGCCACCAGCAGCAGATCAACCCCCGCATTCAGCGCCCAGTTGCTGGTGCTGGCCAGCTCGCTGGGGGAATGCTGCGGCAAGACCAAACCCAGCACCCAGACCAGCGCGACGACAAAGATCGCCGCCTGCGCGGCATCGGTAAGGATCGAGCTGCGCAAGCCGCCGCGTAGGCTGTAGGCCAGGGTTACCGCGGTGAATAACAACGCTGAGGCAATAAACTCAAGGCTGCCCGAGTCGCCGTAGTAACCGCCGACCACGGCGGTGTTGCTCCATACCTCATTGAACAGGCGGATTAAAATCGCGGCCGAGAATGCCAGCGCCGCGCCACGGCCGTAATGACTGCTGAGAAAGCTGACCAAACCCGTGGCCGCAAAACGTCGGCGCAGGCGATAGATGACAAAACCGGTCAGCGGAATCGACAACCAATACATGGCATAGGCTAGGCCACCGACCAAACCATACGTCGCGCCAAGGTTAGCCGCGTTGGTTACCGACTTGGCGAAGATCCAGCTGATAAAAATACTCGAGGTGATCAGCCAAGGGCTGGCGCTGCGGCCGCGGCTGTCCTCACCATTGAAGAAACCACCAAGGGTCACGGCGCGTGGCGATAAGGCCAGCATTAACGCGCCGTAGACCAGCAAAAAGCCCCAGAAAAAAAGCCCGGTAAGACTGGTCGGTTGCATGAATCGATCCTTAGGAAGTGAGACTGCCCGCGCAGCTGGAGCCTTGCCCGGCCGTGCAGGCGTAACAGTGGTCACGGGTGACGATAGCGTTGCCGTCTAGGTTCGCGTTAAGCAGGTCACGCAAATGCGCCCGCTCACGGCCGATCAGCTGGCTTTGCAACTGTAGCGGCAGATCGAGCATCTGGTTGAAGTCGCAGTCATACAAGTAACCCTGCCAGTCGACGCTGACCAGCGAGCGGCACATCAGCGGCTCAAGGTTTTCCGGGCGGTAACTGTCGCGCAGCAACTGCATATAGTCATTGAACTGGCCCTTGCTGACCAAGGTGCTACCAAAGCGTGCAATCGGCTGGTTGGTGATGGTCAGCAGGTGATTAAAGACGATGCCAAAATCTTCAGCCAAGTGGCGTTTGTACTCCGCTTCCAGCGCGGCTTGCGGGGGCGGTAGGCTGGCGCCTTGGGGGTTGAACACCAGATTCAGGATCAGACCGCTGCCAGGCTGGCCATAACCCAATGCGTTGAGCTGTTGCAGGCCTTTGATGCTGGCATCGAATACGCCATCGCCACGTTGTTTATCCACATTGTCGCGCGAGTAGCAGGGCAGTGAGGCACTGACCTCCACGCCCTGATCCGCGAGGAACTGGGCCAAGTCGGCATAACCCGGTTCGCTAAGAATGGTCAGGTTGCAGCGGTCAATGACCCGCAAGCCTGCACGGCGGGCATGGCTGACCAGTTCGCGAAAGCGTGGGTGCATTTCTGGCGCGCCGCCGGTGAGGTCGAGGGTTTGCACCGAGTGCGCGTCGATCACCTGATGCACCAAGGCCAGACTCTCGTCGGTCATGGCCTCGGTGCGGGTCGGCCCGGCATTCACATGGCAATGCAGGCAACGTTGGTTGCACAGGTAAGTCAGGTTGATTTGCAGCGCTTCCAGTCGACCTCGTTGAATAGAGGGAAACGCGAGCTGGTCGAGCAGCGGGAGCATGGCGAGCAAATGTGACTCCTTGGCCAATCGTGAGCGGTTGGGCAGCACTCGATGAGCCTGCGGGGTGGGGCGTAAGTCTGCGGTGCCGCAGGTTATCTTTCCATAGCAACCTAGAGTGCGGCCGCAGGCATTTGTTACAAAGCTTCAATACTTATGTGTTTATTTGTACAAATCTTGTACAGGTAAGGCAAAATCGACACTAATATTCAAATGAGAGTCGTCCAATGCTGCGTATTTGCCTGTTCTTTGTTGCGGGTTTCCTAGCCGTACCGTTCTTCCATCAACCGGTGCTGGGTCTGTTAAACGCCTTGGCTATTGTGCCGGTTGCGCCCTTCAATTTAAGCCCAACCTTACCGTTTGGGGTGCCTTCGTTGGTGTCTGCATCCTTCTGGGGCGGTATCTGGGCGGTGATTATGCTGCTGGTGCTGCGCTGGGAGCCGAGCAAGCCGCAGCCTTGGATCAAAGCGCTGCTGTTTGGCGGTATTGCCTTGACTGCCGTGGCCTTGGTCATCGTGTTCCCGCTCAAGGGCATGGGCTTTGACGTGGCAAAACTGCCGGGCCGTATGTTGATTGGCTTTTTGGTCAATGCGGCATGGGGCGTCGGTACGCTGATTTTCGCACGCAGCTTGTTTGCCCGCTGATCCTGCTCACACCATCTGTAATGGAGCCTTCTATGCTTGTTCGTCTTACCTATGCCAGCCGCGCCAGTCATTCGGTATCTGCGGAGCTGATCCGCGAAATTCTCGACAGTTCGCAGCGCAATAACCCGCGCAAAGGGCTCACTGGGCTGCTGTGCTGCAATGCTGATATCTTTTTGCAGGCGCTGGAAGGTCCGCGTGCTGAGGTCAATGCCTTGTACAACCGGCTCGCCGATGACAGCCGCCACAAGGACTTAACCATCCTCGACTACGCCGAGATAAACGTGCGTCGTTACAGCAGCTGGAGCATGGGCTGGGCTGGCGCCAAGCAGATCAACCGTGGGTTGTTCCTGAAGTACTCCAGCAGCGACTGTTTTGACCCCTTCAACATGAGTGCCGAGCAAATCAACGGCTTGTTGTTAGAGCTGAGTGAGACTGTCAGCGCAATCAAATCACCGGTTCTCAGCTAGACTGAGCAGGCGTCATCCCGCCTTAATTGGCGGGCTGTGTTCAGCCTGAACCTTGGCGCACCTCGCAGTTTATTGAGGCGCCAGGATGACCCGACTGTTCAACCTTCCTCTGCTGGCCCTGCTGCTCGGTTTAGTACTGGGCAGTGCCCCGGTATGTGCTGATGTGCCAACCCTGGTGCTCAATAATGAGCAGCTCAAACAGCCTGTGGATGTGCCCGTCAGCCTGGTCTTGGAAGACCCCAGTGGCGACCTGGCCGCGAGTGAAGTGCGGCAGTTGATCGCACAAAACGGCCAGCTGGTGCGCGGCACGCCGCACATGGGCTACTCGGACAGTGCGTGGTGGTTAGCGTTTCGCTTGGATGCGCCGGGCGCCGCGAGTCTCGACTTAATCATCGACCGGCCGCTGCTCGACGATATTGAAGTCTGGTTGTACGACCGCGAGCGGCTGATCGCGCCTCTTTATAGCGGTGATCATCGGCCTTTTTTGCAGCGTGGCGCTCCGTCACCGCACATTTTGCTCAACCTGCCGCGCCTTGGCGAAGGGCCGCACACCCTATTACTTCGCGTGCAAAGCGGCTCGGCGGTGAGCATGCCGATGCAGCTGGTGGCAGCTGAGCAAAGCTCCTTATTGCTGGCTGAACAATGGATGCACAGCGGTCTGTTGCTGGGGGCCTTACTCAGTTTGGCCCTGTTTTTTTGGGTGAGGTTTAGCACCCTGCGTGAAACGTCGCTGTTATGGTTTTGCCTAACGGCAGCTAGCGTGGCGTTGTATAACGCTAGCCTGCATGGAGTCACTGGCTTGCTGTGGCCACAGTGGGTGTGGTTGTCGGCCCAGCTGGCCAATCTGGCGAACCCTGGCATGCTGATTTTTAGTAGCCTGTTTCTTATCCGCGCACTCAAGTTAGAACTCGGTCGTCTGCGTTTGCTGCGCAATGGCTTGTTTATGCTGATCCTGCTTGTGTGCGGCTGGACCATTGGCAGTTACGGTGATTACCGCGCCTACCAGACGTTAAATATGCTGATCCTGCTGACCGGCGGATTCCAGTTAGTGCTACTGATTCTCGGTGTACGACAGCGTCGCCCTTACGCTTTTGGCTACTTACTGTGCTGGAGTTCGGTGCTGCTATTGATGCTGTTGACACCGTTGGGACGCAGTGGAGTGATTCCGTTGCCGTCGAGCTTTGATTACATGCACACCTATCTGCCAGTGCTGAGCATGCTGCTGTTTGGCGTCATCCTCGATAAACAGCTGGAGCGTGTTCGTCGCGCCTTGCTGCACAGCAATGCTCAGGCACTGGGCAACCTTGAGCAATACCAAGCATTGTTTAGCAGCAGCGGTGAGGGGATTTTCCGTTGTACCGGCAACGGTACGCTGATTGAAGCCAACCCCAGCTTTACAGCCCTGTTAGGCCTTGGGCCGAACGTTAACCAGCTGTCCATGCCGCAACTATTGGGCGCGGCGCAATGGGCTGAGCACGTGGCGCAGTTGCATCGTAATCAGGTAGCCATCAGCCAGGAATGCCAGATGCAGGGCCTCGACGGACAGCCGTACTGGGTGTACTTGTCCCTGCATCTGCGCCCTAATCAGGATTGCATCGAAGGCATTATTGTCGACCTCAGTGAGCGCCGTGCACTGGAGGAGCGCCTGCAATACCTAGCCGCCCATGACTCGCTGACCGGGTTGCTCAATCGCCGTGAGCTGGAGCGCTTGTTGCGTGAAACCCTAAAAGGCGAGAGCCAGTTGGGCTTCAGCCATTTGCTCAGTATCGATCTTGACCAGTTCAAACAGGTCAACGACCTCTGCGGGCACGTTGCTGGCGATCAGCTGCTGCGCCAGCTTGCCAATCACCTGCAGCATCACCTGCCGGCAAAGGCTGAACTGGCCCGCATCGGCGGCGATGAATTTGCCGTGCTGCTGCGGGAAATCAACACTCAAGCGGCGCTGGTGCAGGCGGAAAGCTTGCGCCACTGTGTCGAGCAGTTTGTCTTTAGTTGGCAGGGCCGGCCGTTCAGGGTGCAGGCCAGCATTGGCCTGCTGGAATTGGGCGACGATGTCAGCGATTGGGAAACCGCGCTGAGCTGGTCAGACAGCGCCAGCCAGCTGGCCAAACAGCTGGGGCGTAATCAGGTGCAGCAGTTCAACCCGGCTGATGGCGTGTTGCTCGAACATCAACGCCAGCTGCAATGGATTACTCGCTTGCGTGACGCTATTGAGCACGGGCATTTCGAGCTGTTCTACCAGCCCGTGCTGGCGTTAAAGGGGCAAAGCGAGGGCCTGCGCTATGAAGTATTACTGCGCTATCACGACCCGCACAACGGTGAGTGGGTCAGTCCCGGCCAGTTCCTCGGCGCCGCTGAGCGCTATGGCTTCCTCGGCGCGATTGACCGCTGGGTGGTGATGCGCCTGCTGCAGTGGTTGGCGGACAACCCGCGGCATGTGCAGCAATTGGCTCAGGTGAATTTCAACCTGACCGCCAGCTCGCTGCTTAACGCGCACTTTCACGACATGCTCCACAGCGAGTTACTGCGCCATAAGCTGCCGGCGCATAAGCTGTGCATTGAAGTCACGGAGATGGTTGCCCTTGGCGAATTGGGCGTCTCTGCGCAGTGGATCAAACAGCTGCGCAGCCTGGGCCTGAAAGTGGCGCTGGATGATTTTGGCAGCGGCTTCGCGTCCTATGCCTACCTGCGCCATCTGCCGCTGGATATCGTCAAGATCGACGGCAGCTTTATTCGCGGTATCGAGGCCGACCCGATCAACCAGGCCATGGTCGGCTCAATGCAGCAGATTGCCCGCCAACTGGGCTTGAGTACTGTGGCGGAATTTGTCGAAAGCCAAGCGACGCTTGAATGTGTGCGAGCGCTGGGGTTGGATTACGCCCAAGGCTACTGCATTGGCCATCCGCAGCCACTGACGCAATTGGCCGATAGCACCCTAGATAACGCGCAGATGCACCTAGTGCGCGGCGCCTAGAATGGCGGTTAGCGAGGTCGCAACACGGCGGCTAGTGCGGCGGCCAGTAATGCCCCTCAACCTTTATACAAGGCCGCCGACACAAGCTGTGCACCCGGTGTGCCGGATAACCTCTGCTGCTGTTCCTTTGGAGTAATACGCATCATGTTCGACAGTAAGTGGCGTTTGCGTTGTGAGAGTCTGGAGCAGGAAGTCAGTCGCCTTAACCAAGAAAAACTAGCCATGCAGCGTGAGCTGGATGCCTTGCGTAGCCAGAACCAACAGGACCAGCAGGCGCGCAGCGACCTTAATGGGGTCACCCGTTATCAGCATGACTTGCACGGCAAACTCTCACAGTTTGAAGATTCGCTTTCGCAGACCCGCGATGGTGTCGTGGCGCAGGCTGAGCAGCTGAGCCGTGAAGTGACCAAGCTGGAGCAAAACAGCGGCATCTTCCAGCAGACTTCAGCCCTGCTGGGTGGCTTCTCCGATTCGTTGAGCGGTATGGCAGTGCAGGGCGTAAGCAGTGTGCAAAGCGTCGGTTTGCTGCAGCAACGCGTCAGTGAAATCAGCCGTATCGTCGAGCTGATCAAAGCCATCTCCGACCAAACTAACTTGCTGGCACTGAATGCCGCCATTGAGGCGGCCCGCGCCGGTGAACAAGGCCGCGGCTTTGCCGTGGTTGCTGATGAGGTTCGTGCGCTGGCGCAACGTACCAGTCAGGCCACTCAAGAGATCAGTGCGCTGGTGGGCAGCATCAACCAGGAAACTGACAGCGCCAGCCGCTCTATCGGCAGCCTCTCAAATGAGGCCACGCGCTTGTCTGCTGATGTTTCACGGTCGGCGCAGACGCTTAATGAGATGGTGGTATTGGGCGAGCACATGACGCGGTTGATCGAAGGCATTGCGCTCGGCTCATTCTGTGAGGCGGTCAAACTCGATCACCTGCTGTTTAAGCTGACGGTGTACCAGCGCTTGTTTATGCACGACAGTAATACCCAGCTCAGCACCCACACCACATGCCGTCTGGGGCAGTGGTACCAGAACAGCGAGACTAAGTCCCGCTATGGCGTGCAGCGGAGCTTTCAGCAACTGGAACACCCGCACCGTGTGGTGCACGACAGCGCGCATGACGCCTTGCAGGCGGCTCAGGCGAAGGAGTGGAGCAAGGTCTTGCGCGCCGTAACGGATATGGAGAAGGCCAGCATGCAAGTCAATTCACTGATCGCCGAGCTGGCAGGCAGCTAAGCCGTTATCAGGCGTCGCAGTTCAAGTCTGTTTCGATGCACCGCAGCAAACGCAAAAGACCCGCAAAGCGGGTCTTTTTTGCTGCCAACTTAATACTTCGTGATTACGCCAGTTCGTCAAAGCATTCGGCGATGATCGCCAAACCACGATCCAGCAGTTCATCTTCGGCAGTCAGAGGCACCAGCACGCGCAAGACGTTGCCGTAGGTGCCGCACGACAGCAGGATCAACCCTTTATCGCGAGCCTTGGCCACAATCTGGCCAACCAACGCAGCTGCGGGTTTGTGGTGATCGCCACCCTCAAACAATTCAATGGCGATCATCGCACCGAGGGCGCGTACTTCACCGATGACCTTGTGCTTGGCTTGAATAGCCTTGAGGCCGGTGACCAAATGCTCACCGACAACCTTGCAACGCTCCAGCAGGTTTTCTTCTTCAAATACTTCGATGACCGCCAGGGCTGCCGCGCAGGCAATCGGGCTGCCAGCATAGGTGCCGCCCAAACCGCCCGGAGCGATGGCATCCATGTATTCGGCTTTGCCGCACACGCCAGCCACCGGGAAACCGCCAGCGATAGATTTAGCGAAGGTGGTCAAGTCAGCACTGACCCCCATCTGCTCCATGGCGAAGAAGGTGCCGGTGCGACCCGCGCCGGTTTGCACTTCGTCAGCGATCAGCAGAATGCCGTGCTGATCGCACAGTGCACGCAGGCGCAGCATGAAGTCTTTCGGCGCAACGTAAAAACCACCTTCGCCCTGCACCGGCTCAATGATGATCGCGGCGATGTCTTTAGGCTCAGCATCGTTCTTGAAAATACGCTCAATGCTGGCGATCGAGTCGTCTGTGCTGACGCCGTGCAGCGCGCATGGGTACTGCGCACGGAAGATGCCACCGGGCATTAGGCCCATGCCGGCGGAGTAGGGCACCACTTTGCCCGTCAACCCTAGGGTCATCATGGTGCGGCCGTGGTAGCCGCCAGTGAAGGCAATCACTCCGGCACGACCGGTCGCAGCGCGGGCGATTTTCACGGCGTTTTCCACCGCTTCTGAGCCTGTTGTAACCAGCAGGGTCTTCTTGACGAAGTCGCCCGGCACCCGTGCATTGATTTTTTCGCACAGCTCAACGTAAGGCTCGTACGCCAATACTTGGAAGCAGGTGTGGGTCAGCTTGGTCAGCTGTTTCTGCACGGCCGCAATCACTTTAGGGTGCAGGTGGCCGGTGTTGAGCACCGCGATACCGCCAGCGAAGTCGATAAATTCACGACCTTCGACGTCAGTTACGGTGGCGTTTTTTGCCGACTCAGCAAAAATCGGGTGAATCTGACCCACGCCGCGTGGAACAGCAGCGGCGCGACGTTGCATTAAAGATTCGTTGGTCTTGCTCATACAGTCCTCATTCACCGCTCATCGGCCGGTGTGGTTCAAGGATGAATGCAATCGGGGAAAGGCGTGTGCAGCATTCGATGATCGACTGCCACGCCCTGCCGGTTGCTCAGGTTCTTTATTACGCTGCTGCAAACCCAGGTGGCCGACTCGTTGGTTAAACCTGGGGTATTTCAATCTTTGAGTAACGGGTCAGCGAATTTTCGGAGCGTAGCGAGCGAAGGTCAGGCCAGGCGGCGGGGTTGGGAAAAAGCGGAGTTGGCTGTTGCCAATGAGCATTTTTACCAAATCCGCCAACGCAGCATCACCGAAGCGCAGTAGCGACTACCTAGATGCCGAGGCAGAGGTACTTAATTTCCAGATAATCCTCAATGCCGTACTTCGAGCCTTCACGGCCGAGACCGGAGGCTTTAACGCCGCCAAACGGCGCGACTTCATTGGAGATCAGCCCGGTGTTAACGCCTACCATGCCGTATTCCAGCGCTTCGGCAACCCGGAACACGCGGCCAAGGTCACGTGCATAAAAATACGAAGCCAGGCCAAATTCAGTGTCGTTGGCCATGGCGATCACATCGGCCTCGTCCTTGAAACGGAACAGCGGCGCCAGTGGGCCGAAGGTCTCTTCTTTAGCCACCGCGGCGGTCTTCGGTACGTCAACCAAGATGGTCGGCTCGAAGAAGCTGCCGCCCAGCGCGTGCGGCTTGCCGCCCATAAGCAGGCGCGCGCCTTTACTCAGCGCATCATCGATATGTTCCTGAACTTTGGCCACGGCTTTGTCGTCAATCAGCGGGCCGGTGGTGGTGCCTTCATCCAGACCATTACCGATTTGCAGCTTGGCTACTGCCGCAACCAGCTTCTCGGCAAAGGCGTCATACACGCTGTCTTGAATATATAAACGGTTAGCACAGACGCAGGTTTGGCCATTGTTGCGGTACTTGGAAATCAGTGCGCCTTCAACGGCTTTATCCAAGTCGGCATCATCGAACACGATAAACGGCGCGTTGCCGCCCAACTCCAATGAGACCTTTTTGACGTCTTTGGCGCATTCAGCCATTAGCTGACGACCAATTTCGGTGGAGCCGGTAAAGCTCAACTTACGCACGATCGGGTTGCTGGTCAGCTCGCTGCCGATATCGCCGGCGCTGCCCGTGACCACGCTAAGCACACCTTTAGGGATGCCCGCACGATGTGCCAGCTCAACCAGCGCTAATGCCGAAAACGGCGTTTGCGAAGCCGGCTTGATGACCATAGTGCAGCCCGCGGCCAGAGCTGGGCCGGCTTTACGGGTGATCATCGCCGCCGGGAAGTTCCACGGGGTAATCGCGGCGGTCACGCCGATGGGCTGCTTGATTACAATCAGGCGCTTGTCTGGTTGATGACCGGGAATCACATCGCCATAGACGCGCTTAGCTTCTTCAGCGAACCATTCAATAAAGGAGGCCGCGTAAACAATCTCGCCCTTGGCTTCGGCCAGCGGTTTGCCTTGCTCCAGCGTCATTAGGCGGCCAAGGTCATCTTGATTCTCGATCAGCAACTCGAACCAGCGGCGCAGCTTGTTCGAGCGTTCTTTGGCGGTTAGGGCGCGCCAAGCAGGCAGTGCACGGTCGGCTGCTTCAATCGCGCGGCGAGTTTCTGCGGCACCCATCTTCGGTACGGTTCCGATGATTTCACCGGTCGCTGGGTTGTTAACCTTAATGGTCTGGCCGCTGTCAGCATCCAGCCAGACGCCATCGATATAGGCCTGCTGACGGAACAGCTGGGTGTCTTTGAGTTGCATGGCAGTCTCCTAAATTCCGACACCCAGGTATCGGATCATTAATGCGGTCTGAGGCGCGCAATCGGGCATGGCCCTGATGCGACTCTTGAACAGCCCCAGCGCATACGCACGAATTGATTGTGCTACATGATGAAGCGCTGTGGCCAAGAGCGTTTGAAATCTCAAACGAATGCTAGGGTTAAGAGGGGTAAAGGGCAAGCGTCTGTTCGAAAAATTTAACGAAATGCCGTCTGTGTCTGAGGTCTTTCTATGAATTGTCAGTTTGAAGCTGATTGCCGTGCAGAATCACGAACAAAGTACCAGCATGGACGCCCATCAGCGACATGCGTATGATTGCGCCCGCACTGCACCAGTAGCTCAGCTGGATAGAGTACTGCCCTCCGAAGGCAGTGGTCATGGGTTCGAATCCCGTCTGGTGCACCAAATAACTGTTCACTGCTGTCTCTAGCAGTCTACGAAACACCCCAGTAAGCCCGCCCCGTGCGGGCTTTCTTGTATCTGGCTGTTTATCTCTGCCTGCCACTATATCTTCCCTTCGTGTATGCCAGCTTGTATGCTGGCGAAAAATTAGAACCGGAGGCATACAGGCATGAAACGCAGTGAGATCAAGCGCCGCCCGTTAGCAGACACCACTCTGTCGGGTTTAGAGCCAGAAAAAGCGACCTACAGGGAGCAAGACGGCCAAGGTCTGTACTTTCGTGTGAAGCCCAACGGCGGCAAATCTTGGGAACTGCGTTACAAGAAGCCAGACGGTAAGTGGTCATGGCTTGGCCTTGGCAGTTACCCCGAAGTGAGTGGAGCAGGCGCTAGGCAAAAGGCTGCCGAGCTGCGCACTGACGCCGTGGATGGTGTTAGCCCCCTGACGGCTAAGCACGCTCGCAAGGCTTCTGAGTTGGAAGCTGCCAACAACACTTTTGATGCACTGGCACGGGAGTGGATAGAGATACGCCGACCCGGCTGGGCACCCAGCACCGCCACTCGCAACATCGGGGCACTAGAGCTGCATGTATTCCCGATATTCGGTAAGCGCTTGTATGCCAGCATCCTGCCGATTGAGTGGATGGAGTTTCTGCGGGGTATGGAGCAGCAAGGCATTATTGAGCAGATGAGCCGGGTGCGCCGATCCTGTAAAGAAATCTACGACCTTGCCCGCGTCACTGGCCGTGCCGTGCATAACCCACTTGAAGGGTTGAGCCGCTTTCTGCAAACCAAGTCTGCCGAGAACTATGCCCACGTTACCGCCAAAGAGTTGCCCACTCTGCTGCGGGCCATTGCTGCTTACCCTCACGCCCATGATGTGCGCCTTGGTTTGCGCATGCTGATGCTTACGGGTGTACGCCCCAGCGAACTACGCGAAGCCCGCTGGGATGAGTTCGACCGCAAAGCAGGTTTGTGGATGATCCCCGCCGAACGAATGAAGAAGCGCCGCCCGCACACCGTGCCGCTCTCGCGCCAAGTGCTTGATGCTCTTGAGCAGTTACACAAGATGAGTGGGGCTTACCCGCTGCTGTTTCCTGGGCGCAACGACCGTACTCAACCGCGCAGCAACATGGTTTTCAATATGGCTCTGCGCCGTATGGGCTATGCAGGTCGGCAAACGGGCCACGGCTTCCGCCATATCGCGTCCACTACCCTGCGCGAGAAGGGTTTCGCCAAGGATCATGTAGAAGCTCAGCTCTCCCACGTTGAAGATGGCGTATCAGGTGTTTACAACAAGGCCACCTACCTGGAACAGCGCCGAACCATGATGCAGTGGTACGCCGATCACCTAGACAGACTAGAGACACAGACAGCAGTAAATCCCCCGCTCAATCAGAAATCGTAACGGAGTGCTTTAGGCTTTACGCGGTTCATTTTTTCAACACCTTAGTGAAGGCCTGCACTGGCTAAATGCAAAACTGCATCTAGCTTAGCCACCAATTGCATTGCACCTGACCAGTAAAGCGCACTTGCCTTAACCGGCGATACTCCAGGCTTGACCCAATGCAACAGAGATTCGATGGGCTAGTTTCGGCCAAGAGCGGACTAATCAAAACTTGCAACTGAAATTGTTGAGGCCTCCACCGTACTGACTTGCCCGAACAACAAACGACTCAGGGATATCTATACCGTCACCACTATCGCGCAGAAAGTCTCTGACAGCACACAGCGCATGCATCTTCAGGTACTCCCATTCCCGGTAGAGCTTGTCCTGCAGATCGCTGGCCGCTTTGGCAGCGCTAGGCTTTCGCTTCGGCAGCAGCTGAGTGTAGTCAGGCATTGGCGTGAACTCGTGGACGAACGTCGCCTGTCCGTAAGCCCATTGCGCGTCCGAGGATGGGCGCCATTGGTAGCGAACGGTGACTTTTAGCGGAGAGCTGAATCTGGACGGTGCCAAAATCTGGTCGTCCACGACAAACAGCTGAGCCTGTTCCTGCGCCGTTCTGACACGTTCCTGCATCTGCTCCACGGCATGAACTAGGTTGCTCCCTGCACGCAACACATCAGCCCTGGTTTGCTCTCGCTTGGCATGAGCCTTCGCTTTGCTGTGGGCAGTCAAAGCTCGCTCGAACGCACGGTATTCGGCGGCGATGAACTCGCCGCAACCACTCAGGCCAAGGGAATAGATCGGTGTTATCAGCTCGTCCCTCTCACATTTTTCCAACGCCGCTCGAAGCGCTCTTACGTCGATCGCAGCAATTTCACGCTGCTGATCCGGGGGTAGGTTGATGTAGCTCATGTCCAAAACTGTCCTTATGTCATGTCAACTTGAGCGCCCCGGGGCTGCGACGTGGAGTCCCAGAAGCGCTCCGATAAATATCAAAACCGCTGTCCGCAAATGCTTGAGTAAGCGCATCGATTGCAGTGCCTCCCCCGACTGGCGGAGCGCTCGCCGGCCCGCAACGCCGTGATCGCCTTGAACATACTCGTGCCGCTCGCCCTACTGGAGGGAACCGCGTCTTCCGAACATCCAGTGACAAGTGAGTGGGTGGAGATGCTGCTACAGCGCCTGCCGCCGAGGTTTTCCAAGATGGGTCGGACATGCCTAGAAACCTCGGATAGTCCGATACCCGTGCGTAGCCAAACCAGATCACCGTTAGTGTCACGAAGCATCCAGGGCATGGTAATGACCTGGCCATTCACAATGGCGGTGGTTTCTGGGACGTACTGCTCGATATCAGGTAGCAAAGCGGTACCGCGAGAGAAAGCGATCCGGGCGTGCTCCACCAGTGTTTTGTCTTCAAACTCAGTTGGCAGCGGCCTCTCGCCCCAGGCCTGCTCGAATGCCGCCTGGGGGTTCACACCATCTCGATAAACATACTCAAGGCCGGCGAGCACTGATCGACGAGCCCGAATCGAGATGTCCTGCTCTTGATCAGGTGGCAGGTTCAGCTCGTGAGCATAGTGATACTGAAGCGAGCAGGATATGAACCCGTTGAGTGCTGAGAAGCTGATTGCGGCGGGCGCGCTTAGTGGAACGCGAGCCAGGAAAGTCGGTGCCGGCAACGCCGCGGCGGTTCCACGACTTGGGGTGAAGATCAACGGGTCACACAGAGGGGTTGGGATCCTAGACGCATCGGTGCCGCAATAGACGTTGAGCCTGCTTTTCGCCCTGGAGACCCCGACGTAGAGCAGGTTGTTACGCTCGATAGCCTCATCTTCGGCCCGCATCTGAGACGTACTGTTGAGCGCCTCAGGGGGCAACAATAAAGCTTTGTGGTCGTCATCAAAACGTGGTGAAGCATCTGCGCCGAACCGAGACTTCTCGACGTTGGCCATATGCACCACGTCAAATTCGAGCCCTTTGCTACCGTGAACCGTCATGAGCCTTACGGCGTCGATTACAGCGGCCTCAGGCGGCAGTGAGCGATCCATCGAGGGCTGACCGATATAGCGTCGGAAATCTTCCCTCTCCAGATATTTGGACAGCGTCGCCTGGCTACCAACCCCATCGCTGTTGCGCACAGCGTAGAGGAATTGCCGCAGGGCCAGACGCCGGATCTGGGCATTCGCAGACTGGTCGCTCAGCGAGTCAAGGCCAAAGCCTTTTTCAAACATTAGATCACACACAAAAGCCCAGGGCCGGGAATTGCGGGTCGATGTGCCAAGCAGATCACTCAGCGCCTGGACGACCTCTTGCCCCTTAGGCGACAGCCCCGGTAATGGCTGCTTGAGCCAGCCGCCGCGCTGAAAATCAGGATCTAACTTGGACAGGTTCGTGAGCAGGTCTATGTCCGAGGCTGGCATACTGAGGTTACTGAACCGGAGCAAGCCCATGAGCGCGCCCGGTATTCGCTGAGTCAGGAGCTGCATCAAGCACAGGAATTCTTTGACTTCAGCGCGCTGACTCAGATCACCGATGTGCAGCACGGGAATCCCCGTCTGCTCGATGTCTTGGGCCAACTTATCCAACTGGGCGTTGGTGGAGCTGATGATGCCTTGGCTGCCGAGGGGGTGGCCGGACACCCGGCATTGCTCAATCTGGGCAACGATAGTGCCGCTCTGTGCATCTTTCTCCGCATGGATCAAAGCCGGATAGACACCGACCGCAGAGCGAGAAGGTGAGACAGGATCGAGGGGCACCTGGGGCTGCAGGACGTGATCAGTGCCGGCCCGTTCAATAGCACGCAGAATTTCCGGCGAACTACGGCGATTGATGTCCAGGCTATACCGCTTGATCGACGCTGCCTGGCCCCTCGCGACGTACGCCTCATCGAACTTGAGCAAACTCTGGATCGATGCGCCACGCCAATGGTGAATTGCTTGGCGAATGTCGCCGACCACCCACAAATGACGCTGTGATGCCCCGATCTTTTTAACGAGCTCGATCATGACGTGGTTGACGTCCTGATACTCGTCCACCAGGACATGGTCGTACTGCTCAAGGAAAGCGGCTATAGACGGGCGATCATCACGCGCCTTGAGGACGGGACGAACCAATAGGTCTGGATAGTCGACCCAACCCTCCCTGCGCAGGACGCCCTCGTAGGCCCGGTATAGAGTGATGATGTCCTCGCGCTCCAGGGCAACCTCTGGATCGACAGCTGGAAGCGTTCGAAGGATTGCTGCGTAGTCGTCAGGAAAGACCAGCTCTTCCTTAAGCCGGTGAATAATCTTCAGGACGTCAGGAAGCCAATCGTACGGATTGCGCAGCCTGAAAAAATACTTGAGCTCCAGATTGGGCAGCTCGTTGACCATCATCCTGACCTGCTGGAGTAGATCCGCAATCTTGATCTGAGGGGTTAACTCAAAGTGATGATGATGCTTTCGAAGTAGCTCTAACCCGAACGAGTGAAATGTGCCCGCCCATATTTGGGAAACACTCGGGACATTGGCCGCAGTCAGCCGCTCAACAAGCTCCTGTGCTGCAAGGTTGGTGAACGTCATGACCAGGATTTTACTGGCAGGCACGCCACTGGAAATTAGGTGGGCTACACGGTGCACCAAGGTAGTGGTCTTGCCCGTGCCTGGCCCTGCTACGACATTGACGTATCTCTCGGGAGCTTGTGCAGCACGCCACTGCGCATCGCTTGGTGGGTGCGTCGCAGAGGGTGCTACTGGAGCAACATCCGGGAGCAGTAACGCGTCAGCCAATTGCTGCCGTACCACCTCTAGAGGCAACTGGAACGTTGTAGCGATATGCCGGGAGCGCCATCCGTTTTGCCACAGAGCTCTGGCCGCAGGCTTGGGCAACAGCAGCTCTCGCGCAAAGACGTTGGCTTGAAGCTCTTGGCGCTCCCATGCGCCATACCCTTCAACCACTGCGTAGCCGGGCGTTTGCCCAGACTCTTCGGAGATAAATGGTGTTGAGGTCGTTCCATTTACGGGCTCTGAAGAGTCGAGATACCAATGGCCGAGCTCATGTGCCAGAAGGTAGATTGAATCGCCCCTAGTTTCGTAGACACCTCCACGCCTCATAATAAGGCCCATCAGGAGGTGCCATGAGCAACCCGCGTTTTTCCGAAGAGTTCAAAATTGAAGCAGCTAGGCAGGTTACCGAACGGGGCCTGCCGGTCGCTGAGGTGTCCGCTCGTCTGGGCATGTCGACACACAGCCTGTATGCCTGGGTGAAGCGCTACAGCAAGCCTGCGGAGCAACGCCTGCAAGAGGATGATCAGCACGCTGAGTTACGGCGCCTGCGCGCCGAACTCAAGCGTGTAACTGAAGAGCGAGACATCCTAAAAAAGGCCGCCGCGTACTTTGCCAAGGAGTGCGGCTGAAGTACGCCTTCATTAATCAGATGTCAGCGAGTTACTCGATTCGCCGTCTGTGCCTGACGTTGAAAGTACACGTCAGCGGTTACTACGCATGGCGGGCTGAGCCCAAGTCGGCGCGCGCTAAGGATGACCTGCGACTGCTTGGCTTGATAAAGCACTCTTGGTTAGAGAGCGGCGGCGTCTACGGCTACCGTAAAATTCATGACGACCTGCGCGAGCTTGGAGAGGTCTGCGGTCGGCATCGTGTTGCTCGACTGATGCGTAAAGAGGGGCTGCGTTCGCAGACGGGCTATCGACGACGCCCGGGACGTTACGGTGGTAAGCCGCCAGTTGCCTCTCCAAACTATTTGGAACGTCGCTTCAATGTCACAGAGCCCAATAAAGTATGGGTGACCGACATTACGTACATCCGAACTTACGAGGGCTGGCTGTACTTGGCAGTGGTGCTCGATCTGTTTTCGCGTCAGGTCATTGGCTGGTCAATGAAACCGAACATGACCAGCGACTTGGCAATAGATGCGTTACTGATGGCGGTCTGGCGACGTAAGCCGAAGCAGGAAGTCATGATTCACTCAGATCAGGGGAGCCAGTACAGCAGCTCAGACTGGCAAAGCTTCCTGAAGGCCAACAACTTGCTAGGAAGCATGAGCAGGCGCGGTAACTGTCATGACAACGCTGTGGCTGAGAGCTTTTTCCAGTTACTGAAACGAGAACGAATCAAGCGGAAAGTCTATGGTTCTCGGCAGGAAGCACGCAGTGACGTGTTCGACTACATCGAGATGTTTTACAACCCGAAACGGCGTCATGGTTTCAATGATCAGCTGTCACCGGTAGAGTTTGAAAAGCGATATTTCCAGAGGCTGGCCGGTGTCTAGAAAACCCGGGGCGATTCAGAGCGCATCGCCTTGATGCCACCATCGCGCCATTCGCGAAAGGGCCTGAGGTAAGGCTTGAAGGAGCCAAGTGCCCACGTGTTGATCTCGTCATGCCGGTTACGGCGCAGGCGGCTGCCAAAGACGTTACTGCTTAGCTGCTTGTCGAAGAGGCCGCCGACTTCCATCATCCATAGCGATGACAGCACGTGAAAGTCGATGCTGCAGCGGGCCATGAGGCGGAATATGGCGGTGGGGTGGTTACCGGCTTCAGTCGCGCTTAGCCACTCGGCTTCCGGTGAGGCGAAGATCAGGCTTTGATCCTTCTCTGTCTTCTCTGCCTTCTCTGGCTGGATTTCTTTGGGTGCCAGCGTCCAAGTGCCGAGAAATGCGGGGTCTTTCACCCAGTCCTCGCTCGCGGCTTCGATCCGATCTTTCAGGCGAGTGAGGTTTTGGCTCAGGTCGTCTTCATAGTTGGCGATGTCGAACAGCGAGGGGTTAGTTGAGTAGTAGAGGTCAACCTTAGCCTTGCGGTAGGCAAGGCCAAGATCGTGCAGCGATACCGATATTTGGGCGACGTCCATTTCTTAGCCTTCAGCAATCCTGAGATATCCCGGATATTACCGAAAGTAAGCAGCAGTGGGCGAAAGCATTGCCAAGTGCTCTAGCTCAGCCACTGTGAGTCATCGATCACTGAAGACTCCAGTTTAAAACTGGAGCGCTCCAGCGGGTTGTTCTGATCGCGCGCATGCACATTAGTAGTGCTCTTCAATGTACGCGTATGCCTTTTCAAACAGGTCCTTGTCTTTGCTTAGGCCAAACTGCGCCAGGGTTAGCATGAGTGCTTTCTGGATTTCACGCGGGCCGCTGTTCGAGTTCTGCCAGCCCTCAAAACGAGTCGCCTTCACAATCTTGTCGATCTGTTCGACTACATCACCAATCAGTTTCGGCGTGGTTTCCGGGCGGGTTTCCAGGAAGAGCGTGGTCAGCGCTTGCTTGTTGTCTTCCTCTGTCACCACCTTCTCGCCGGTTTCGCGCTCGGCCTGCACCGTATCTTTGGCCGCTTGAAGCAAACCTTTGAGCCAGTCGATGGCCTTGATTACACCAGCCTCATAGTCGCGGCGTAGCTTCTCTAAGCGTTCACCAAGCTCAACGAATGTAGGTTCGCCACTGCCGCGCAGCCGCCCCATCAGGTCGATTTCCAGGCGACGGGCGCGCTTCTCCTGCTCTTTCTCGGTGAGGGTGAAGATCGCGTGTTCATCCATGATCAGCTCATCGATGTCATCGCGGATGCGTTTGATATCGGTGTGCTCGTGAATCATTTTGATGGTCTCAGGCCCCAGTGCGGCCCAGACCAGCGCGCCTGTTTGGCCAACCGGGCGTACGGACTCATAAATTTGCGCCAGCCATTTGTAATCCTGGCGGTAGGGCGACAGGAACGGGTCGGGGTTGATGGCTGACCAAAGCTTGGCTAGCACCCCAAAGGCTGCGGCAAACTCATCACGCTTCTTGTTGTTCGGCAAGCACTCTTGAGCGGCCATGATGCCGTCGAAGCCTTCCAGCGTGCGGTCCACGTTCGGGAAAAAGGCCAGACACTGCTTCAGCTGTTCCGGCAGCAGTTCCTTGAATTTTTCGATGCCCTCGACAATCCCGTCGATCTCTTCTGGGTTGTAAGCCAGCGCCGTGCGCAGGTTTTCGAATACGCCCAGGTAATCGATAATCAGACCCATACGCTTGACCACTCCATCCGCCTCATACAGGCGGTTGGTGCGGCACATGGCCTGCAGCAGGGTGTGATCGCGTAGCGGCTTGTCCAAGTACATGCAGTAACAGATGGGCGCATCGAAACCGGTGAGTAGCTTGGCGGTAACGATCAGCAGTTGCAGTGGTTGCTTCGGGTCTTTATAAGTTTCCAACAGGTTCTTCTGGGCCTGCTCGTCACCATCAAATTTCTGCCAGCGCTCAAAGTCAGCCTGCTTGATTGGCAACTCAAGCTCTTCATGCCAACGGTTCCAGTCCTTGTTGAGCTTGCCGCTCTCATCCTTCACCAGGGCTTGGTCAACGTTCATCACCACTTCTAAAGCGTCGAAACCGAGTTTGCTGCCGAGCAGGTCGTACATCTGCACGCAGGCCTCGCGGTCATAGACCACCAACATGGCTTTCATCTTCTTCGGCAGCACATGGCTGGTGAAGTGCTCGGCAATGTCTGCGCTGATGGCCTCCATGCGTTTCGGGGCCTTGAGCATGACGGAGAGCTTGCCGGCGCGCTTGGACAGCGCGGCCTTTTCGTCATCGTCTAGGTTGTTGTCTTTAACCAGTTGCTCGAACTCCTGGTTGATCGCCTCGCGGTCGACCCGCAGTTCGGCCAGGCGTGGTTCGAACTTCACCGGGTTGGTGGCACCGTCGCGGATCGACTGCTTGTAGCTGTAACGGTTCATGTAGCGGCCAGGGTCTTCATCGGCGCCAAACAGCTTGAAGGTGTTGCGCTCGATACCGGATATCGGTGTACCCGTCAGGCCGTAGAAGTGGGCGTTGGGCAGAGCCCAGCGCATCTTCTCGCCCAAGCCGCCTTCTTGAGTGCGGTGGGCTTCATCCACCAGCACGATGATGTTGTCGCGAGGGTTCAGGCCATCAAGGTTGTGCTCATCAACCTCGACATCCTTGAACTTGAAAATGGTGGTGATCAGGATGCCGCGACTGTCCTGCTCGATATGTTCGCCAAGCTTTTTGCAGCTCTGTACCTTGATCAGGTTTTTTACATCGGCACCGCCGAAGGTCTCGCTGATCTGGCTGTCGAGATCGCGGCGATCCACCACGATCAGCACGGTAGGGTTTTTCAGTTCGTTGTCGGTGCGTAGCATCTTGGCCGCGTAGAGCATCAGCAGCGACTTGCCCGAGCCTTGGAAGTGCCAGATCAGGCCCTTTTTCGGGTAGCCATGCTTGACCCGCTCGACGATCTGTTTGGCAGCTTCGAACTGCGGGTAGCGCGGCAGTAACTTGATGCGTTTGGGCGCAGTGTCTTTGCCCGTTTTGTGGGTGGAGAACAGGGCAAAGGAGGCCAGCAGTTGCAGTAGGGTTTGCGGGTTCAACAACCCAGCTGCGCTTTCCAGCACGGATGCCAGTGTGGCGGAAATATCCTCGCGCTGATCGGTGTGGTGCCAAGGGCCCCAGTCTTTAACCCGCGCATTGATCGCGCCATAGGCAAAGGTTTTACCCTCGCTAGCAAAGCACAGCAGGTTGGGAACAAAGAAGGGCTGCACGTTGTGCCAGTAATGCTTCTTGCCGCCCATAAAGTCAGCGGCACCGTCCTGCCAACTGACGCTGGGGCGGGTGGCGCTTTTCACTTCACCGACTACCAACGGGATGCCGTTCACGTAGAGCACGATATCGAAATACACCTCGCTGGCCGCTAGGTAATGCACCTGCTGGGCCACCACGAAGTGGTTGTTCTCGATGTTGTCGAAGTCGACTAGGTTGATGGTGACATGGTCGCCGTTCTCGCCAAAGGGCAAGGTCTTTTCGGCCAGCAGCCATGCCTGGAAATTCTCATTGGCCCGGACTAGGCCACTGTGCGGCGCCTCCAGCAGAACCCCGCGCAGCTTATGGACCACCTCATCGGCGTAATCCGGCTGCTTGGCGATAGCTGGGTTTAACGAACATAACGCGTCTTTTAGCCACTCATCGACAAAGATATTCTGCGCTTGTTTTGGCAGGTTCTCGCCGTGACAGTAAGTCCACTTTATCCCGCTCAAATTCTTTAAGCAGTCGATAATTCCATTTTCGGTGACGGTTTGTTCGTTAAACATTAATTAAGTCTCCATAAGCCCCGCGGACATAGCTCGTCTAAAACTATTTTTACTAGTCAGCCCCGTCCTTAAGTTGTTAACTATTTCGTTGGCGGCGCTTAGCCTTTCTACAATTCCTCTCTGCTTTTCTATTGATGGTATGGATAATTTTATTGCGCCAAATCTGCCGACTCCTAAATGCGCTACAGTCGTTACATTTGCCGCATATGCAAAAATCCGCTTGTAATATGCGCAACGAAACAGATACAAAGCAAATTCTGGGATTATTAGGGGGCCGCACCTGAATCTAATTAGGGTGTTCTGGATGCAGCAGTTGTCTATCTCGCCATTATACATGGCGGATCGGCCGACATTAAAAATGCTAGTTATGTCACCTTCGGTGATCAGGATGTCTTTGGGTAGTAATTTGTGGTTCTCATAATCTTTTTCATTGAAGTCCATTTGCTCTACATCGTCAAAATCCAACTCCCCGTCTAGTACATTAACAACTCTTAGGTAAGGCTTTGAATTTAGACCTTTCGTATATTTTGGAGATCTTTGTCGCCCAAGCTTAATTTCACCTAAAGCTTCAATTTTGTACTCTCGCAAAGAGCTGTCAGTCTTCCATATCTCCTTGAACATGAGTGTGCAGAACATTTTTTCTGCAGAGCTCAAGCAGTGCTCTTTCAATGAAAAAGTCTGATCAACACGGTCTAAAATATTCACCACTGCTGACTGACGGTTCAGATTGGCTATTGTAAGTTGTAAGTCTTTTAAAGCGGAAAATTTAGTTCTGGGCGACAGTGATCCTGAGGAGGTTTTAATGGCCCAGTCCCAAAAGTAATCCGTATGAATAATTCTGGATAAATAGTCAGTGCTGACTGTGTTTTCTTTAGGCTCTAGCACCAGAATGTCGCCAGAGCATATTCCATCAAATTCAGCGAGGGCTGCTTTTTTTAAGTATGATCGCCGCTTTCCAAACAAAATATGTCCTTTCTTAAAAACACGTGTGAAACTCGGGTTGTCCTTAGCTATTATTCCCCATCTATTAATTTTTAAAGAGCCGGAATCTAGATGTTCTAAACCTATATAGCGTTCATATCCATCAATAATGGGGTTTTTAGTGGAGAGGTTAACTTCGCGGCAAATTTCACCAAACTTAGTCTTGTGCCATATACTCATCAGCTCAGATCCTCGCCGTGAACACGGTAACCCGCATCGTTCAAGCACTTTATTAATATGCTGTTTTTCTTATGTAGCTGTATGCGTTCGACTTTCCACATTTCTACCGCATGCTCAATCCCTTGTACTTCTTTATTCCCACTGGCAGCCACATAGAGTGGGATAGACAAATTGTGCAGGTTCTCACGAATAGCCGCCATATCCACAAGTGCGGTAATGGCTGAGTGCTTGTCCGGAGCTGTATAGGCTTCGATTAGCACAGTAAGGTCGTCATCCGAGAGCCGGCTGTTGGCGCGCTCGCGGCTGACATGCTCGACGCCATTGATAAACAGAATCTTGCCTCTGCGCTCGACTGGCTTGTTGCAGTTGAGCACCACCACGCAGGATTCCATCGGCGAGTTGTAGAACAGGTTGGGACCGAGCCCGATCACCGCCTCGATAATGTCCGACTCGATGACCTGCTTACGAATGGCCTGCTCGGAATCACGGAACAGTACGCCATGGGGCCAGAGCATCGCGGCGCGGCCTGTGTCGGGCTTCAGGCTTTTGATGATATGGGTATAGAAACCGTAATCAGCGCAGCCCTGGGGCGGTGCGCCGAAGAGGTTGCGCCCGTAGGGGTCGGCGGCGAACTTGTCGCGGTTCCATTTTTTGATGGAGTACGGCGGGTTGGCGAAGATCACGTCGAACTGCTTGAGCTGATCGCCCTCGATAAATTTAGGCTCAGCCAATGTGTCGCCGCGAAGCACCTCGAACTCTTCGATCTCGTGCAGAAACATGTTCATACGGGCGATGGCGGAGGTGAGTAGGTTCACTTCCTGGCCATAGAGTTTGACGCTGCGCCATTCCTTACCTTCATCGCGCAGGTCCATCACCGCATTGAGCAGCATGCCGCCAGTGCCGCAGGTGGGGTCGTAGGCGGTTTCACCTGGCTTCAAACCCATGATGCGGGTCATCAGGTGCACCACGGTGCGGTTGGTATAGAACTCGGCGGCGGTATGACCGGAGTCGTCGGCAAATTTCTTGATCAAGTACTCGTAGGCTTCGCCCAAGTCGTCTTGGGCCACTGATTTGATGCCTAGGGGGATTTTGCTGAAGTGCTGGATCAGATCGGCCAGTAGGTGATCGGGCAGGCGCTCCTTGTTGGTCCACTGGGCATCGCCGAATACGCCGTGCAAGCGTTCGTTGTGGGTCTCGATTAGGCGCAGTGCATTCTGGATCGCCTCGCCGATGTTTTTGCTGGTGTGGCGCACCTTTTCCCAGCGCGCTTCCTGGGGAATATGGAAGCGGTGAAACATGGGCATAACCGCGTAGTCCGCGTCGCCTTCGCTGACCTCCAGGGCCTCGACATACTCTTCGAGGTAAACGTCGGACAGGCGTTTGTAAAACAGCAGCGGAAACACGTACTGCTTGTAGTCGGAAGCATCGATCTGCCCACGCAGAAACTCGGCGGCCCCCCAAAGCAGGTCTTCGAGTTTCTTTTTGCCGAGGCGCGAAGCCTGGTGTTTTTGTTGCTCAATCATTTTTGCGGGTCTTGTCTGATAGCTGGTGAGTAAGCTGGCTCAAGTCGGCAAGGCGATTATCCGCGTTAGCGGTATCGAGCTGCTGGCGCTGCTGATGAAACAGCTCGTACTGCGTCTCGGCATGCTGTTTGGCCATGTCGTGGGAGATCTTGCCGGCGTTGTCGAGAATGTCGCGGTCGTTCAGGGTCAGAAAACCATCGAGCTTTTTCACCCAGTCGATCATGGACATGGGGATACGGCGCATGGCCTGGCCTTCGGCAAATACTAGGTACTGCTCGACTAGGTTGTTGAGGGCGCTGAGTTCGTCTGCCGTGAGGTAGTTCTTGGCATTGGCGATATCTTGTTTGCGCACCTTGGCGCCGCGCCAGTTGGTCAGGCCCATATGCGGTTTGCTGCTGTCCGCGCGGCTGTGAATAAGCTCGGCTGCGGTTTGCCCAGTAATTGCCCAGTGCACTTTGTTCTGCACGGTTTTGAAGAAACCGATGCTGGCGTCCTGGGTGGGGTCGTAATCGACGCTGGTGGCGTAGATATCGGTGATCTTCTGGTAGAAGCGTTTTTCACTGGTGCGAATATCCTGAATGCGCCGCGTCAGCTCTTCGAAGTAGTCGAAGGGCTGGTCGGGGTTCTTCAGACGCTCATCATCGAGAACAAAACCTTTGACGATGTATTCACGCAGCTGGCGGGTAGCCCATTGGCGGAAGCGCGTTGCCGTATGGCTTTGCACGCGGTAACCCACGGAAATGATGGCATCTAGGTTGTAGTGCTTGAGGCTGCGTTTTACCTGGCGGTTGCCTTCCTGGCGAACTACTAAGAAATCCTTAGTGGTTGCGTTTTGATCAAGCTCGCCATCGCTGAAGATGTTCTTCAGGTGCATTAGCACGTTCTCTGGCGTGGTGCTGAACAGCTCTGCCATAAGAGCTTGGGTCAGCCATACCGTCTCGTCGACAAAGCGCACATCCAAACGGGTTTGCCCGTCTTCGCTCTGATAAATGATGAATTGTGAGGCGTTGCTGTCGGCATCATCCGTGCTCATAGTTCAAAACCCTCCTTGATCAGCAGCTCTTCAAGTTCCTGTTCGGCCTGCTCCAGCGCTGCCAGTTTCTGCTGGAAGTCCTTCAACGCCTCTTCGACGCTGATGGTCTCTTCTTCCAGTGGCTTTTGCACATAGCGGGCAATGTTCAGATTGAAGTCGTTCTCTGCGATTTCGCTCAGTGGCACCCAGCGCGCCACCCCTTCCAGTGCAGTCGCACTAGGGCCCTGCTGGTATTGATCCGCGTATGTCTGATAAATCTCATCCGCCTGGGTGTTGCTCAGGGTGTTTTGCGCACGACCCTTGGTGAAGATTTCTTCGGCATTGATGATCAGTACATGGTCGCGGTGCTCATCAGGGCGCTGCTTGCGCAGTAGCAAAATGCACGCAGGGATAGAGGTGCCGTAAAACAGGTTTTGGGCTACACCGATAACCGCTTCGATGCGGTTTTCCTTGAGCAGGCTAGTGCGGATTCTGCCCTCTGCTGCACCGCGAAACAGCACGCCATGCGGCAGCACAACCGCCATGCGCCCATTATCATTGAGCGAAGCAAACATATGCTGCACCCAGGCAAAGTCGCCATTGGTCTTCGGCGCGAGCCCGTATTTGTTGCGACTGTAAGCGTCCGCTGCCCACTGCTCACGGCCCCACTCGCTAAGGCTGAATGGTGGGTTGGCGATCACGCAGTCAAAGGTTTCGAGCCGGTCGTAAATGAGGAACTTGGGTTCGCGCAGGGTATCGCCGCGCACGATCTCGAAATCTTCCTGGCCATGGAGAAACAGGTTCATGCGGGCAATGGCTTCGGTGGTCAGGTTTTTTTCCTGACCTTTGAGCTTCAGTAAGCGGGGGTCGCCATTGTTTTCACGAACGTGATGAATGGTCTCCAGCAACATGCCGCCCGTACCGCAGGCCGGGTCATAAACACTTTCACCTGCTTTGGGATCGAGGATGTTGACCATCAACCGCACGATGGTGCGCGGGGTATAGAACTCACCGGCTTTCTTGTTGGCTTTGTCGGCGAAACGCTTGATCAGGTATTCGTAAGCGCGGCCCATATCGTCGTTACGAACACTGGCAACGCCGAGATTGACCTTATTGAAGTGATTGAGCAGCGTGGCCAGCAACTCATCAGGCAAGCGCTCTTTATTCGTCCAACTGGCATCGCCGAAGATACCGTGTAATCGAGGGTTGGCGAGCTCTACTCCGCGAAAGGCATCCTTGAGCGCTTGACCAACATCATGCGACTTGGCGAATACGTCATCCCAATGGCAGCCAACTGGTACCTGGATTCGATGGAACATTTTATCGCGCGCTAGCTTCTCGCTGCCGACCTTGGCCAGCACATCCTCGAACTCTTCCTCATAGACATCGCAGATCCGCTTAAAGAACAGGATCGGGAATATGTAGGTTTTGTAGTCGGATGCGTCAATGGGGCCGGTGATGATATGCGCGGCATGCCATAGGTGGGCTTCCAGGTCTTTTAACTTTATTAAGGTCATTTTTACTCGGGGAAATCTTGAACAGCAGTTCGGGTAGCCTGCTCTGGTGGCAGGATATAGATGGGTGCAAGTGTACTGGAGATCATTGAGCAGGAGGCCCCTCTGTCGCGGTGACGAGGGGCAATAGCGGGGTTCAGTGCCAGCTGTATCAGTTGTATATGTCCCCACACGGCCAGGGCACAAATATCGATACCGTCTAAGCATCATGTGGCTTGCCAGTGCTCGTTGTATCGGCAGATCTTCTGGGGGGGAGTTGGCCGGAATCTCGATTCTGCTAACCACGCTCCCTCAATCAGCAACATTTAAAATAGACACCCGGACGGCACCGGCAGAACCGGCGGAACCATCGGCAATGCCTTGGTTTGTAACGGTTCCGTGAGTTGCGATGCTGACGGAACCGGCGGAACCAGAGGGCAATCATGAACTCGCATTACTCGATTGTCCTTCCTCTTTAAGGATCAGGTGGTACAGCCAGATTGATCGGCCTGCGACCTTGACCTTTTTTGCGCGCTCTTTGTAGCTCCTTGCGGCAATCCAGCCGGCCGTTTCTAGCGCGGTGAGAATGCGCGTCATCTCATAGCCCTGCACTGCACGACGCAAGCCTTCAGCAGTGAACAACCAGGTGCGCGTGTCGCCATCATCCCTCCACCAACCCACGCGATCTTTCACCACAGCATCACTTCTTAATGCGGAAAACAACGCATCCCCATGACGGCTCAGGAAATCACTCAGACTGCGAAGGATCGTGACGTCCTCGCTCTGGCCATGTCCTCGCCCGATGCGCCAGGACTCGAATAGCTCCAGCATTGCTGCCTGAGCTGTGCCGGTGGGGACAGGCAAAATACCCCACTTGATGGCCAGTTCTCCGGCCAGTCCCAGCAGAGCAAAGCGCTCAGCCGCTCGACCCTCTTGACCGCTGTTATGGGGATACTGCGCAACCAACGCCGCGGACATTGCGGACAGACCTTCTACCTCGCCGGACTCCAACAATCGGCGAATGAACAATGGGCCAGCGTGACCGTAATGAGTCACGCTGGCTTTCTGCAGGGCATCGGAAAATTCCCGACCTCCAGACATGCCATGCAGCTCATCCCACGCGCCGAATGTGCGTTGTGCTGGTATATCCAGTAAGCGGATTTCCTGGCCTGCACGACTGGTTTTACCACCCTCGGCCATATGCGCGGATAAACCGAGCTCGCCCGAAGAAAAGACAACCGTCCGCCATCGCCTCGTCGCACGAGCTGCCCCCGTTCGGTCAGCACGTTGTCTGCCCACGCCATTAGCGATTGCATAGACAACGGCTCCGATTTCGGCCGGATCAGCCTCACCGATTTCGTCCAATGCCAGCAGGGTGTCATTACGCTGTTCAGCAATGCCTTCCAGACCATTGCCGGTTGATCGCCACGACCGTTTAAACTGCTCGCCATTGCCCCACACTGAGGCGGCGGCCTGGATAGAGCTGCTTTTTCCGGTCGAACTGTCACCGACTATATGAAACCCGCCGCTCTGCCGATTCAGGTGATAAAGCAGCGGCCCAGCCAGCCCGGCGCATACACCGAGCATCAGAATGGGGTTGCCTGCGCAGCGGGCACCTATTTCTGCTTGCCAACCCTCCAGCGTTCCGGACTGGCGGTATTCCTCCAGATTTGCGGTTTCGCTTTGGTAAATGGCATCGCCTTTTCCGATATTGAGGTTGGGCATTACAAACAGCTCGGGAGACTGCCAGCCTGTGGCGGCCGCCGAAATTACCTCACGCCTCGGACGCTGGCTCTGAATATATTGGTTCAGCAATCGAAATGAGTTGAGATCAATTTCTAGCCCCAAGTTCAGCAATTCACCGCGCAACTCCTCACCGCTGCCCTTGAGCATTCGCATCGGCATCGCCCAATCTCGCCAACGGCCCAAACTATTACGAAAACGCAGGAGACGGCCGAACTCGCCATTGTTGCAACTGGTGATAGCATCGACATGCAACGGCGAGCAGATCCAACGATCGCGTGGCACTGAACCATCTTTACTATCACGCGATTCAAGCCACCAAACCCCAGGCAAATAGGTTCTCGTTGGACACCTCGCAGGATGATCGTAAGCCTGGAATCCTGGCCGCCTCGGCTCTGGGTGCGCCGCCGCTGGGATGAGAGTTAACTGTTCACTCGATGCGGTTCCGTCGGTTCCGTCGGTTCCGTCACCGACTTCGGTTACGGAACCGGCGTAGGACCCATGAAAGCTGCCAGTTCCGTGGGTTCTGTCAGTTCCGCCACTAGGCTCGAGCACGTCACTATTGTCCTGGGCCCCGGTCATATGCCGGCCTCCTGCCACTGGCGCAGATCATTAAAATCGGTCAGATGAAGCGGTGCATCCACCGGCCAGGGCGGAAAAACCAAACCGCAACCGAGTTTCTGGGCCGCGATTTGAGCCAATCTACGGCCCGGATTTCCCTCGGTCTGGCGATCGTCGTCGCCGGCTACAATCAGGATGCTATTCGGATGCTGGTTACGTAAATGCGTGCCAACCTCAAGCAGGTTGTTGGCACTCATCGCGCAGGCTACAGCAGCGCCAGTTGCCGCATGGATAGTGCTGCCTGTCGCCCAGCCCTCACAGATATACAGTGGTTCTCCAGCATTAATTGTGCCCAGCATTGCCGCTGCCCCCGTGGTCCTACCGCCCGCTAAAAAAAGTTTTTTACCATTAGGCCCTATGCGCTGCATGCTGACGATTTCACCTCCGAGAAACAGCGGCACTAGCAACCAATTTTCACATTGCCGCAGCCCAGTTGGAGGGCATTGCTTTTCAAGCAGGTACGGATGATGTGGGTCAGCGCTAACAGCTGCATCCCATAACTGACGCGCAGATGCGGCAACACTCGCCTGGCGCTGCAGCCGCTCAGTCTCCCCCTTCCGACGGGCCTGATCGATACGCTCGCGCATCAAAGCGTGCTCAAGGGGGACGCCCGTCGTTCTGCTACTCCAGTACGTGGTCACACCGGTTTTCCAACTGCCAAAACACCCTGCCGAAATATCGCCACTGAAAACTAAATACCAACCGTTTTTAGACCCCGGCCTGTCGCCGGGAGCGTGAAACCTTTGGATGCCGCCATCAGCTATGGGCCACCAATCGAGACGGCCAAATACCGACTGTAGTGCGGAGTGAAAATCGCTCATGTCCTGGCTAACTCGGCGCATTTTATTTGCCCTCACGTTTAGAGATTCTGGATTCGATCCACAGAAGAACCTCGCCGAGAACGAACCCGATGGGCGCTCCTCGGGCGGTGCTGTCACTCAGCTGAATTGGCCGTGGAAACGTGGAGTCGGTGTGTAGTTTTTTATATATGGTCGAGCGCCGTAGGGTTGTTATCCGCTGGACATCCGCTATGCGAATAATCTGTAAGTTTGAGTTCATGTAGAGCCTATTTTATTGAATTTGGTTGATCTGGATTGCTGCGCGCAAACAAATTAAAAGCTCAAACAAACAGCATAAGCAAATTTTATTTTTATCTCTCTTTAATTAAGAACTTTATATGTTGTGCTATCGCAATTGCATAAGAATAAAGTTATTTCACGCATATGTTGTGCTATCGCAACTACCAAAGCATACGAGGCCTGCAGCGCCATCCATCCTATTTTTTAAGCAATCAACCTGTCATATTGCTCACGAAGTAAATAATTTGATTAATAATATATTTTTGGTGCATGCTGCCTGTAGGCACGCAGAAGACAGCAAGCATTTTGAGCCAACTATTACCTCGAATTAATAAATCTGGCGGCCGCAAAATCTGAGTGCAACACCTGACCTTTCCGGTACGGTGCTGCCCCTATGTCTTATACCGAACTCAGCGTTGAAGAGCGCGCCACCATTCAAATCGGTCGTGCCCAGGGCTTCAGCCTGCGCGAGATTGCCTGCTTGATCACTCGATCCCCTTCGACCATCAGCCGGGAGTTGCGGCGTAATCAAGGTGCCTGTGGCGGCTACTCGGCCCGGGTGGCACAACAGCAGATGCAAGCCCGCCGGCAGGTGTGTCGACCGATGCGAAAGCTGTTGCCGGGTAGCGAGCGCTTCGCGTTGGTGACCCATATGCTGCGTGAGCGTTTGTCTCCCGAGCAGATTGCCGGCAAGCTGCGCAGCATGAATATTCCCAGCCTCAGAGAGGCCTACGTCTGTCGCGAGACGATCTATAACGCGATTTATGCCCTGCCGGTCGGCGAGCTGCGTAAGGAGTTGATCATCTGCTTGCGCCAAAGCAAGACGACGCGCAGACCGCGCTCTGGCGGCGTGGATCGGCGCGGCCAGATCCCTGAAATGGTCAGCATTCACGTGCGCCCCCCTGAAATCGAAGACCGGCTTATGCCGGGGCATTGGGAAGGCGACTTGATCAAGGGTAAAGCCAACGCCTCATCTGTAGGCACGTTGGTGGAGCGCACCAGTGGTTACTTGATGCTGGTGAAGATGAACGACGCGACGGCGACCTCGGCGATGGAGGGCTTCAGTGCAGCGCTCAATGGCATGCCGTTTGCGATGCGCAAGAGCATGACCTACGACCAAGGACGGGAGATGGCGCGGCACGCTGAGATCACCCAGAAAACGGGTGTAGCGATCTTCTTCTGTGACCCTCATAGCCCTTGGCAGCGAGGTAGCAACGAAAACATCAATGGCCTGATCCGCCAGTACCTGCCCAAAGGCACAGACCTGTCGGTACACAGCCAGGCAGAGTTGGATGCCATCGCTCTGCAACTGAACATGCGGCCGCGTAAGCGCTTCGACTTCAAGTGCCCCATCGAAGTTATGGGCGAGGTGATGCAAGCAGCCATGACAATGCGGCATGATGCTCCGACTTCAATTCATTAACCGTGTTGCACTCAGCTCCTGCAACCGCCTCTTTTATATATACGAACGCATAGCAGAGCGCCTTGTTTAATGTCAGACAAATCGAATAGGGCGCGTGCTAACCCGAGAATTATTTACCCATTTTTGGCGGCCAGAATGGCGGCCAAAAATGGGAGGGCAAGCAATATTTGTGCGGCAATTGCGGCTGGCGGAGCGCAGCGTAGAAAGAGACGCAATCGGGGTAATCAGGAGGATTTATGAGGCGACCAGCTAAAAATGTAGACAGCTCAACAAAGAACTCTGCGACCCCCGTTGCGCCGTCAGACAGAGGTGAACTCCGAGCAATCGCCAATCCGATTTTAGACCGATATAGCGGTCTAGCTGACTCCACCAAGGCTGAATATCGACGCATTATGCTGCGCCTAGATGGTGCTCACTGGCATGATTACGCGACGGCTCGACAGTTACGCAACCCAGCTACATTGAGGGCTGCCTGGCGCGTGTCGATGGCTTATTGGTTGTCCGAGGCATTACGCGAATCAGAGTACGCCCCCACAGCCGAGGATCGCGCAGCCGCACGAGTGCTGGCTAGAAACTATGCAGCTCAACTGCTGAGTCAGGAGCAATACAATCTCCCCCAAAAGCAACGTGAAAACTCAAAGGCTAAACGGCGTTCGCTAGCCGGATTGCCCAGCAATTGGCGCAACCAGTTATTAGAGGCCATTGCATCTAAACATCAACTGCATTGCGCAATAATGGTGCTTACCGGCGCCAGGCCAGAGGAGCTAGGAAAGCCGGTTGAGCTACGAGCTCTGCCGGACAGTAGCCTGGAGATATTAATTCAGGGGGCCAAAGTTAGCGATAACACTGATGCAGGCCAAGCGTGGCGGCGCCTAACCCTCCGAGGCGGAATTGCCGAAAAACTTCGCCAAGCGGTTGTGAGTAAAGGCGGGCAAATTTCAGTGGCGCCCAAACAGGGCCTTGGCCTTCAAAAAGCTATTGCTGCAGCCGCTCAGAAACTGGGGTTTCAAGGCGTTAGTGCATACAGCCTGCGGCATGCATTTGCGGGGGATTTGAAAGCGCAAAAAGCCGATCCTGACTCAATCTCTCTAGCGCTAGGCCATGTCAGTCGTGCAAGCAAAAGCCGGTACGGTTCGGCGCGAAATGGGCACGCTGGGCGAACCACTTTGCTGGCAGTAGAGGCGGACCGTGCACTGCGCGGAGAGGTGCGAGACCCGAAGCATCTTTTTGCAAATGAGTCCCCTGCCTTAAAAACTAAACGTCGGTAACCTGTAGGCGCGGCACTGGCAGTGCATGGACTGTGATTTCATCCGAGCCTCGGATGATCAAGTATTGATAATTAGGCATGCCTCAGCAGTAGCTGCGCGCCACCATTCAGATAGGGATATTTATGACAGATTCCACGACGGGCACTATGCAAACTGGCAGCGTCTCGGGCCTAGGCTCGAGACTGCTTCGGCTTATCCTCGTGGACTCACTGAGCCCCGGCCGGATCGTCGAAATGCGCCTTGACGGTGGCGCAGTGCTGACCGGGATCAATGGCCGTGGCAAAACCTCGTACTTGCAGCTCCTGCCGTTGTTCTACGGGGAAAGCCCAAGTGAAATCGTGAAGGTGAACGCAGGTAAAGACAGCTTTATCGATTACTACCTGCCAAGGACGACCTCTTACATCTGTTTCGAGTATTCCCGAGCTGATGGATCGCTGCGACTTGTGGTCTGTTACTCAACGGGGAGCGGGGAGAAACTGAGCTACAGGTTTGTACGGGGAGGCTTTAATGAGTCGATGTTCAAAACGTCCGACACCGATCTTGTGACAGCACAGAACCTGAAGGCCCACCTCAAGCTTTCCGGCGTTATTTTTGCAGATCGCCAAATTGAAACGATTTCTGAATATCGCGCAATCATCCAGGGCGCGGTATTCCCTACTTCTGACCGGCAGCGCCAGCGCGAGATCAAGCAGTTGGTGCAGGACTACTCCTTTTCGCAACAGCCCTTGCGGCAGATCGAAAAGATTGTCACAGGCATGTTCCGCAGAGAAACCAACTTTTCAGACCTTCAGAGCATGGTCGTCAATTGTGTTTCCGATGGGCACGCTGGCTTCGATAGCGGGGCTGGCAGCATCTCGATCTCACAGGATCGGAGCAAGATCGAAGGATGGACTAGTGATTACAACGCTTATGTTGCGGTAATGAAGCTGGAGCCTCGAATGGCTGCCGTTGAAGAATCCGAATCAGACCTTATGGCTATTGACGATGCGCTTGCAGAGATTCGCGCAAAATATGCCAGTTTGAAAAATCATCTTGAGGGGAAGGTGGTAGAAGCCAATGCTGCGCTAGTTCACCTGACGAAAACCCTCCATAACGAGCGAGATCAATACGATCAGGCCCGAACCAACTTGCGCGACAAGCACGGTGATGCGAACCAGGCTGCCAGCGCAGCTGAAGCCGCAGCGGCACAACTTAATAAGCGCTTTATTGACTACGAGTCTTCTGAAATACAAGACAAAGCACGATGCGTAGATGGGCTCCAAGACCAGAAATCAAATCTAGACAGCTTGAAAGAGCGTCACGGAATTCTTATTGGCGAGTCTAGGGAGGTCACTGAGCGTTATGACCGGCTGAAGAACGAAGATCAGGCCGAGTTCAATATCGCAAAAGAAGTTGCCATGACCCGCGAGAAAGAACTGCTTGCGGCTTGCGATAAGGCCATTGAACGCATTAACGAAGCCCAGATGCAGGCGGATGACGCCGCGCGCGCTGAGGCGGATGTTAAGCGAATGGTGCTGGACGAGCGCCTACAGTCCGCAATCGA